>JAXDKF010000130.1:0-12040 GCA_034667265.1 Fimbriimonadaceae bacterium | reverse complement strand
AGCCGTTTGCGGGTGTGGCCCAATGGTAGGGCAGGACCTTCCCAAGGTCAAGGTTGCGAGTTCGAGTCTCGTCACCCGCTCTTTCTCTCTCCTTGGGTGTTCCCCATCATTTCGATACGTCGGCAGTATTCGACATTGGTAGACGGTATTCCACGTCCTGAAGTGCTCATAATCGAATTAGGATGAACGATCTACTGAAAGTTGAAGAGGAAATCAAGCGGTCCCACGATCGTTGCGAAACCTTGAAGAACGAAATGCTCGATTTGATCGGTGGCCCATACGTGGCCTTTGTCAAGGAGCGAGTGAAAGCGTTCTTGAGGAGCCAGCCTTCTTTGACGAACGCTCAGACCGATGTGACTTTGACCCGTTTGAGTACTGCTCTGAAAGCCATTGAATCTGATCCGCGAAAGGCCATAGACGGCGCCACGGGGAACTTTGCATGGCCGCATGCAAACCCCTCTGGGTATCTCAACATTCCCGGACCGTTGTCGATCGTGTGGTCCGTTTACCATCACCTTCAGAGGGATACGCGCTGGAAGGAAGTCCTGCGAGAAGTGGGCATTCCCGGAACGGAAACGGTTGGTGATTTGAACGCGCAGCACGTATCAGCTGAGGACGTTGTGGGGCGCGCCGGTTGGCCCGGCCGCGTGGACACAATCAATGGCGAGTACAGAAGCGCATTCAAAAATCTTGTTGGACTCCGGAACGACAAAGGCAAGATTGCCGCGGCCATCGAGGAGCAATCGGTGGACGCCAAGTTAAAAAAGATCTTCGATTAGTTGATTGACTTCACACGACGGTTAACAAGCCGCTCTCACCGAGCGGACGCACACCGGCTTTGGACGTTCACCTCCGCACTTTGAAGCATTGGCCGGAGAGGTGGCCTTTTGACTTCCAGTCTTCGCTCGCTCTATGGGCCTTTTGCTATTGGTGATTTGCGATTAGCCGTGAATGCCGCGAGTCAATAACTCAGGTTACGCAAGGGTAGCGTGCATGCCGCGGACGATCAGCGAGAGCGTCTTCGGGAACCTATCCATGATCTCGATGACGGTGTCCCGGACGTCGGCGGCGAGTTCGTCGTCGTGGTGCTCCGTATCCTGAGTGGCTGCATCGGCCAACGCCTGCGAAGCGGCTACTGAATCGCGGTGCGCGCGCTCGATCCACGTCACGCCAATGTCGTCTGACAGGTCCACGTTCGTTCCATTGAGCTTGAGAAAGGTCAGACAGGCCACGAAAGCGGCCGCCTCGTTGCCGGTTGCAAAGGGCTTCTTTTGAATGAATCCGGAAAGAAATCTGCCCGCCTGGGTCAACACGCTCGAGCTCTGCCCGTAGCCGTACTGGTAGAAGGTGGCTTCTTCGAGCCTTGCGTAGTTGAATTGCTGGGTTCGCTTGGTGATCTGGAGGTTGATCCAGAGAATGTCCTGTATGGTCAGATAATGGAGAGCCATAGGTAGGTTTGAAGCGGCAGTCCGCTGGTTGATTCTACTCCGCGTGCACCCTTGCCGCCATAAAGCCGACAGCACAACCGGGGCGCTTCGCCGGTCAAGAATAGCTACATGACCGTATTGCCGCTATTGGAACCCGCAGAAGCTGCGAAAGAAGCGGGGCTTGTGTACGTATCCGACGCCAAGCCGGGCATCAGCCGGGTTCGCAAGGGCGACCACTTCGAGTACCTAAAACCCGATGGCACGCCGGTGAAAGACGAGGAGACGTTGCAGCGGATCAGGTCCCTTGCAATTCCGCCAGCCTACGAGCGGGTCTGGATCTGCACCAATGCCAACGGGCACCTGCAAGCGACGGGTTACGACGCCCGTGGACGCAAACAGTACCGCTATCACCCAAAGTTTCGAGAGGTCCGGGAAGAGAGCAAGTTCACGAAGCTCATCGATTTCGCGGCAGCGCTTCCCAAGATCAGAGAACGGGTGGATGCCGACCTGGCCAAGCGGGGAATGCCTAGAGAGAAGGCACTGGCCACCGTGGTGTATCTCTTGGAGAAAAGCCTGATCCGGATTGGCAACGAGGAATACGCTCGCAGCAACAAGCACTACGGATTGACCACGATGCTTAACCGTCACGCGAAGGTCCACGGCGCGGACGTTCGATTCAGCTTTGTGGGCAAGAGCGGCATCAAGCACGAGATCGAGATCCACGATCAACGCCTCGCCAAGATCATTGCCAAGTGCCAAGAGCTTCCCGGGCAAGAGCTGTTCAACTACGTCGACGACGACGGCGTCTGCCGCGACGTAACGTCCACGGACGTGAATCACTATCTCAAGGAGATCACGGGCGGCGAGTTCACGGCCAAGGACTTCCGCACTTGGTCGGCGACGGTCATGGCGCTAACGGATCTGGCTGCTCGGCAACTCCCCGCATCCAAGAAAGGCGGGAAGATGGCGGTTTCCGAAGTCATGCGCAAGGTATCGAGCGTTCTCGGCAACACGCCTACGATCTGCCGAAAATGCTACGTGCATCCGGCGATCGTTCAGGCCTACCTGGACGGCAGGCTGCCCGATCTCATGAGCGCGTGTGTGGAAGGCTGTGTCGCTGACGCAGACGAGATGGCGGTCGCCAAGCTGCTCACGGAAGCCGCTGAGGCCATGCACTCGAACGGCAAAGCCTACGTCGCCTAAGGCTGACCCGGCAAATGTGCAAGGCCGGTAGACTCGCCGCCATGCTCGCGGCCTTCCTCGCGTATTCCTTTCTGCACCAGAACATACAGAGTTTGGAGCTGAAGAACGGCTCGTTCGTGACGGTTGGCGAGGACACCTACCGCTATTGGGGCGCGGCGGATACGTACCTGGATTCAACCCTTCCGACGGACAACTTTGGATACAGCCATGTGCTGGAAGGCGGCCCTGGGCGAACGATCCTGATCAAGTTTGGCGACCTCGAGCGGATCGCCCGGCGTCCCGTCAAGGTTAAGAAGGCGACACTCTATCTCACGCCTTCTATGGAAGCCCCGGCTCAGCTCTCGAACATCCGTAGGTTGGTCGTTCCCTGGGGTGAGGGGCCGCTGCGCAGGCCCGTCTTTTCCGAGAAGGCCGATCGAGCGGCGACATGGTCGGCCACCTATCACGACCGCCGTGCCGGCTCCGATCCGATTCCGTGGCAATTGAGCGGCGCGTCCGGATTCTCAGATTCCGAAGTCATCAAGGGAGCGAAGCTCGCAGAAAAGGACGGCCAGGTGGAGATCTCCGGGCTTGAGGATGCGGCGCAGACGATGCTCGATCGATGGTACGAGAATCACGGCTTCGCCATCTCATTCGCCGCGCCCGTAGAGTTCTTCTCTTCTAAGAGCGCGATCAATAAGCCGCGATTGGTTCTGGAGCTCGAGAATCTCGAGCCCCGGCCTGGAGCGGATCTGAGTGTTACGTTGATCGAGATGAAGTCTTCTGAGGTCCTTTCCAAGGAGAAACCTTGGCCGCAGGATGGGGCAGCCGTGACCTGCGTGGCTCACGTGAAGAACCTGGGCGATGCGCCGGCGAACGGATTTGCTGCCTCGTGGAGCGTGCGCGAGCGTCCGTCGGCGAGTTTCGACGTGGCAAAGACTCTTGCGCCGGGCGATGAAACCACCGTTGAGCTGAAGAGGACTTTCAAGGCGAATCACACCGACCACCGGCTCCAGCCGCTGGGTTTTAGGATCACGCCTAAGACGAGGGACGCAAACCGATCCAACGACTATCTCGAGATCCAAGAGAGCGCGATCCCGGTCACGGCTTCCCTCGCGGGCTCCCGTGCGGAAGACGTCGCACAGCAGCGCATCAGAATTTTGAATGAGGTCCTCCTCGCCCGGAGCAAGTTCTCCTTTGCGCCGGAAGGATCGCTGGAGCGGTTCCGCATCGCGGGCTTTTCGAAAGGCGAGAAGACCATGGAAGTGCCGGCTGTCTTGAACGAAGCAGGGCTGGTTTCTTATGCAGCGATGAATCCGAAGGTGATGGCGGTAGAAGGGAAAGCCGTGGCGAGGGATTCTCGCGACCGCTATCCTGGTTTGCTGCGAGGCGGCTTTACCGGCAACGATATAGGGGTGCCGGGTGAGCTTCAACTCCCTTACGAGCCCTACTTCAACCCGATCTTCGAGAATTACGAGATCGCGCCCACGGAGCTGCTCGCGGCTTCCGACGTGGCGGCGCTTGGCTGGGGAATGGGCCAGTCCCTTGCCATGACGAAGACGATGTCGAAGCTGCCAGGAACCGTGCTGCTGAGAGTGCTCGACATGGACGGCCAGCCTCTCGCGAGGACCGAGGTGAAGCTCTATCAAAGCCAGGGCGGAGCGATCCCTGACGGACCGCCTATCCTGCAACTCACGACCGGCGACAACGGCACGACGATGCTTCCGACACGGCAAGGCGCCACGGGACGCAAAGACCAGTTTGGCGGGTTGGAGCCGGACGGCTCGAACGGCGTGTACCTGGTCGCCGCCAGCGCTTTCGGGGAAACGGACTACGCATGGCTGAAGGCGTGGCAACTCTCCGACGCCTACGCCAGGACTCGGAAGGGCGCGGTCTTCACCGATCTGCGTTTCAACTTGCCTGCGGAGCCCATCGACCGGAGTGTAAACCTTGCAGCGGGAAAGCCGATGACCACTTCGGGCGATGACGCTCCTGCGAAGCTCAACGAGTTGGCAGACGGCGTCCTCGACAAGCCGGTTGATTTGCCGAACAAAAGAGACGCGTGGATCGAAATCGATCTAGGAAAAGAGCGCGCAGTGACCGAGATCGCGCTCATCGGCAAGGAGTTCTGGCCTCGGTTCGAGATTCGGACTTTCTACACCGGCCAGACACAGGATAAATCGTCAGTGTTTGCGCGGGAGATGGACTGGGACTGGAATTTGTCCACGCGGCCGGACCCGGAAAATGGCACGCCAGCGTTGGCTTATCGCGGCAGAGGCAGGAGCGTGCGCTTTATCCGGATCGTCTGCAAAGAGGCTGGAGCGAAGGCCGCCCTTGCCGAGATCGTCGTACGCGGCGCAAAGGCTGCGGCACCTTAGAATAGGGAACCGATGAAAGCGGTCGTGATGGCGGGCGGCGAAGGATCGAGGCTCCGGCCCCTCACCGTCGGACGTCCGAAACCGCTCGTGCCGATCTGTAATCGGCCGATCATGGAGCACATCCTGGTGCTTCTCAAGAGGCACGGTATCACCGACATCCTCGCCACCGTGCATTACCTGGCAGATGAGATCCAGGCGGCCTTTGGCGACGGCAGCGATTACGGCGTGCAGATGTCCTACTCGATGGAGGAGACGCCGCTTGGTACGGCGGGAAGCGTCAAGAAGGCGGAAGCGCAGCTCAGAGACGGCGCTTTCTTGATCGTCTCAGGGGATGCGCTAACCGACTGCAACCTGACCAGAGCGATCGCCTTTCACAAAGAAAAGGGTGGCGTTGCCACCATCGTGCTCAACCGCGAGCCAAATCCCTTGGAATTCGGCGTCGTCATCACCGACGCGAATGGAAGAGTCGAGCGATTCTTGGAAAAGCCGGGTTGGTCCGAGGTCTTTAGCGACACGGTGAATACAGGCATCTACATTCTCGAGCCATCGGTGTTCGATCTCATGGAGCCGGACAGGGCGTACGACTGGAGCGGCGACGTGTTTCCGCGGCTTCTCGATCAGGACCTTCCCATTTACGGGTTCATCATGGATGGCTATTGGAGCGACATCGGCTCGCTGCAGCAATACCGGGAGGCGCAGGAGCACCTCTTGGCAGGGCGCCTGGACCTTCCGATTCCCGGGAAGCTGTCCGTGCCGGGCGTGTATGTCGGCCAGAACTGCTCGATCGATCCTCGCGCCAATATCGTTCCTCCGGTTTGCATCGGCGACGGCGTTAAGATTAAGGCGGACGCCAAGGTTGGCCCTTACACTTCGATCGGCTACAACGCGCTTGTGGAAGAAGAAGCTTCCATCGACCGGTCCGTCGTTTGGGACAGCACGTACATCGGCTCGAACGCAAACATCCGTTCGGCGATCATCGCCTCTCGGGCAACTATCAAGCGCGACGTGACGATCCACGAGGACGCAGTGATTGGAGATCGCTGTCTCATCGATGTTGCCGCGGTCGTGAGGCCGCGAGTGAAGATCTGGCCCGACAAGCTTGTGGAGCGCGGCTCTACGGTGACGATGTCCTTGGTTTGGGGGAGCCGATGGAGAGGGGCGCTGTTCCGCGAGCTCGGCGTTGCGGGCCTCAGCAACATCGAAATCACGCCCGACTTCGCGGTGCGGTTGGGCGCGGCGTTCGGCTCGTCTCTGCCGCCGCGATCCAGGATCGTGACCAGCCGCGACAGCACGCGGAGCTCGCGAATGATCAAGCGGGCGATTATCGCGGCTTTGCTGAGCGCGGGTTGCGACGTGCTCGACCTGAGAAGCGCGGCGGTGCCCATCGCGCGGCACTTCATCAAGGCAGCAGGCGCGGTCGGGGCGGTGAACACACGCAAGCTGCCGGGCAACACCCGCGTGACGTTGGTCGAGCTTTTCGATTCGCGGGGCGCCTATCTCTCCAAGGCGATGGAGCGCAAGGTCGAGACTGCTTTCTTCCGGGAAGACTTCCGCCGCACGGACCCAGACGACTTAGGCGTGATCGATTTTGCAAGCCGCGCGGTGGAGGAGTATCAAGCCGATTTTTTCAACCACATTCCGTACGAGGAGAACAGCCAGCGGATCAAGCTCGTGGCAGACTACGGCTACTCGTCTCTTGCCGCCATATATCCGGCGATGTTAGAGCGGCTGAGCATCGACTCGATTAGCCTCAACGGCTTCAACGACGCGAAGCTGGCGCCTCGCACCCCTTCGGAGATCTCGAAGCACATCGGCAATGTGTGCAACATCGTCCAGACCCTCGGCTACGACATGGGAATGCTCATCACGGACGAGGGCGAGCGGCTCACCGTGGCCGATGACACGGGCCGTGTATTAAGTGGCCACGCACTCTTTGGCGCGATTTGCCTTCTTGTTGCCAAGACCCATCCGAATGCGACCATCGCGATGACGGTGACAGCTCCCCAGCGCCTGGAAAGTTTGCTCACCAAAGAAGGCATAAATATCATTCGCACCCGCGCTGACTCCCGTTCGCTGATGAACACCGCGCTGGAAGAGCAAGTGACGTTTGCGGGGGATGAGCGGGGCGGCTTCATCTTTCCCGAGATTCATCCAGGATTCGACGCGCCCTTCTCCTTTGGCAAGCTCCTCTGGATGTTGCAGAAGACCGGCGCAAAGCTCAGCGAGGTGGTGGACTCGCTGCCGGCTTTTCATCTCGCGTACGAGCAGGTGCGTTGCCCGTTCGAAGCCAAGGGCGCGGTAATGCGGCGCATCGGCGAGGAGTCTCGCGACGGCGAGCGTGTGGAGCTTGTCGACGGTATCAAGATCTACGATCGAAATAGCTGGGTGTTGGTGTTGCCTGATGCCGTCGAGCCGCTGTTTCACGTTTACGCGGAAAGCGACGAGGAGAAGGAGAGCAAGTCCCTGGCGAACGAGTACGCGAAGAAGATCCGCGAGATGCAGCTTGTCTAGCATCACGTAGCATCGCCTTCCAGGGCGATGACGCGTTTGGCTTACGAGCGGGAGTTGGTTGGAGCCGGGATCATCGCCTGGAAGGCGAGGCTACATTCGATGCTACGGTCAACATGCCCGCGAACATGGCGTCGAGAACCGCGCCGTCGTTTCCATTTCCGAGGATGCGCCGGTGCGCTTCCGCTAGTAGCCGCAGCCAGTCCTCACGATCTGTGAGATCCGAGAGGGCAGAGCCCAGCGCGCGGAGGCCCTCGACGTTGGCCGCTCGGGCGTTGCAACCCAGCGCGTCTTGAAGCCCGTCGCAGATCGCCCGAAATTCCTCCGAGAGAGCCAAGGCTTGCATCGGCGGCGCGGAGACTAGTCGGCGAGCAAACTCAGAGATGCGGCCATAGACTTCGCCATGGTTTAGCACGTGAGCGAGCCGGCCGGGAGCGCCCTCGGCCAGGGAAAGCATGTCTGCGGAGGCGTCCTGCTGCAGAGCGCGCAGCTCGTGCGCCAGCGGCAATTCGCAGGCCACCGCAACGCACCGCGACACGATGGTCGGCAGCACGAGGCCGATCTCGGCCGTGGTCATCACGATCTTCCCGTACGGATGCGGCTCTTCGAGCGTTTTGAGAAATGCGTTGCTGGCTGAGGGATACAGCCGGTCTGCCCTGAGAATTAGCGCGACTTTGTTAGCCGACCGCAACGGCGGAGTCCTAAAAAATTCGGTTAGAGGAATGAGCTCTTCCTCACTATCGCCCCTCGTGGGCGTGATCGCTTCCTGTCTGATCCATTCGCTCGGGCCGCGAGGGACGACTTTAAGGAGGTCTGCCGAACGGTCTCTAAGAAATGCCTCGCAGGATGCGCAGGCGCCGCACGCTCCCGCTTCGGTCGGGCTGGTGCAGAGCCAGGCTTGAGCCAGGGCCATTGCCAACGTCTCTTTCCCGGCTCCCTCAGACCCGTAGAGCAGGACCGCGTGCACGCCCGACCCTGGTCTCGACAGACGCAGAACGGCGCGCTTTGCTCCTTCCAAGCCGATCAGCTCGGACAGTCTAGAAACGGTGGAATTGCTCAACGTCTACGATGAATACCACGCATCCGCCAACCGGCACCTTCATCGGGCTGGGGATAAATGCTCCAGGAGGGGCGGGCTCGAAGGTGGACACGTTCACCAACTGCTCCCGCGCTTTGCAGTTCTGCTCGACGATCGCCATGAGCGCTTGGAGCTCGCTCTCTTCCGCGCCAATGAGGAACGTCGAGCTGCCTTCCTTCAGGAAACCGCCGGTGGAGCCCACGACCGTGAATTTGAATCCGGCCTTCACGAGCTCCTCGGAGATCCGGCCCTTATCCCGGTTGTGAACGATGCAGATCGCCAGCTTCACGCACGCCCATTATAAACCGGGATAGGGATGCAGGATTAAGGATTCAGGATGCAGGGACATGGATGAAGAGGATGGGGGCTTAGGAAGTTGGATAGAGCAACGCAGCTTTCCTCGCCGGTTCGAATGCAGCGGCATCTTGCACTAGCATCATTCGGATCTGGTTCAACGGCATGTCGCTCAGAACGGTTTCAGCTAGCTTCGGTTTGCCAAACAAAATATCGATCGGCCGCTTCTCGGTCTCGTACTCGTAGGGCGGCTCTTTCCACTGGAACTTGCCGCCGGCTTGGGCCGCGCACGTGCGGAGAACGGCTATCGCGGTCAGCACCGGCTCAAACGCGCGCCGGTCGATTACATGCGTGAAGCATCCGCCGCACAGCTCGCCCTGGTGCTTGTTGAAAGTCGGCTGAAATTGCACGGGACGGAAGTGCACGCCGGGCAAACGCAAGTCGTTGAGAGTGCTCGCGAGCTTCCAACCCTCCAGCCACGGGGCGCCGAACGTTTCAAATGGCCTGGTGGTGCCTCTGCCCTCAGACAGATTGGTTGCTTCGAGAAGGCACATTCCTGGATAGACCATGGCTGTGTCGACGAGAGGCATGTTCGGCGACGGCGGGATCCAATGAAGGTCGAGATCGTCGAAGTAATCGCTTCGCGACCAGCCCTGCATCGTGATCGTGGCCAAATTCAGCTTGGGATGGTAGGTCTGTTGAAAATGTTTCGCCAGCTCGGCGATCGTGAGGCCGTGTCGAGCGGGCAGCGGGTGCAGCCCCACGAAGCTCGCCAGAGAAGGATCCATCAGCGGGCCCTCGGTTTGCACGCCGCCAATCGGGTTGGGCCGGTCCAGCACAAGCATCGCAATGCCGAGCCGTTCGCATGCCGCCATGCAGAGCGCCATCGTCCAGATGAACGTGTAATAGCGGGTGCCCACATCTTGCAAGTCCACGAGCAGCAGGTCGGTGCCGTTTAACATCTCGTCGCTGGGTTGGCGGCTTTCGCCATAAAGCGAATGCACAGGAACTCCGGTGCGCTCGTCTTGAGCACCCTCCCACTCGATCATGTTGTCTTGGGTGTGTCCATGCAGCCCGTGCTGAGGGCCGAAGACGGCGGTCACTTTGAAACCGCTCTTCTCCCGCTGGCTCAAAAGCAGGTCCACCACGTGGACTAAGTCTTTGGAGATAGAAGCCTGATTGCAAAGCACGGCAACCGACTTTCCGCGTAGCGCTTCGAAGCCACCTTCAGCCAGGATATCGAGTCCGGTGAACGTCGCCACGATTAGTCCTCCGGGGGAAAACCTGCCGCGGAGAGATGCCTGCGAACGGTCGATTCCCCATCGGGATCGCGCAGGACCACTCGTACCGTTCTCAGGGGAAGCGACACTTCCGCGTCGTTCACGCCGGGCGTGTTGGCCAAGGCTTCCTTGATGATCATTGCGGATGCCTGGGAATCGAGATCGGGACAGACGAACGTGAGCTCGATCGTTTCCATTGTCTGCATTGTGAACGGAAGTCTGGGCTAGAGCGCAAAGCGCGGATATCGTTCGGGCTTGTCAGTGCCCTCCACGAAGTCCGCCATCACCTTTCCGATCCACGGGCCGAACTTGAAGCCATGGCCGCTGCAGGCGGACGCGAAGAAGCCTTTGTCGCCAATGCGGCCGAGCCGGAAATCGTCGGTTGCCGTGGATGTGTAGAGGCATCCCTTTGCTTCCACGAGTTCCGGCGCGCTGAATCCAAAACGCCGCTGGGCGGCATCTCTCGCTTTCTCGACTGCTTCAGGCGAAGGTGACCGGTCCGGGTCATTGGGATCGGCGGGCAGGCCGCCTCGGTGGATGCCTATCTTGAAGGTATTCAGCTCGGGCTCGGAAGGGAAGCCGTAGGCGTTGTCGGCCGAATCTTCGATCCAAACAGGCCCTTCCAGCCGGCCCTCGAAGTAGGAAAAGGTGTGCTTCGTGATCTTCACTTGCAGCTGGAGGAAGTCCTCGATCCAAGAGCCGGCGCAGACGACGTAGGCGTCGAAGTCCCGCTCGAGCTCCTCCCTTGCGGCTTTGCGCTCAGAGACGATGGAGGCGCCTGCGGCCTGCGCCAAGCGCGCGGTGGCGAGCAAGGCATTCTCGGCCTGCACCCAGCCCGCTTCAGGCGTAAACACTCCGACCTCATCGTTGGCCAGGGTCAGTTGGGGCATCACCCGCTGGACATCGTTGCCCTGCATGGATTCGAACGGTACCGAGAGGTCCTGCAGGCCCTTTGCCATGGAGACCATCTCGGGAGAATCTATGGACCCGAAATAGACGAGCCCGCACTCGTGCAGGACTTCGAGATCGGTTTTCGATTGGAGCTCGGCCCAGAGTGGATAGGCTTCCGCCATGTAGCCGGTGTAGAGGGCATCGGGATAAGCCCGGCGGACGATACGTGACCGCCCGAACGAGCTCCCGCGCTCGTGCGGGAAGGCGAATTGCTCGTAGAGGGTAACCGTGTGGCCGCGCTCGGCTAGGTGCCGGGCGGCGCTAAGTCCGCAGATCCCGGCTCCCACGACGGCGACGGTTAGGTTCACGGTGTTGCGGTGTTGCGGTGTTGCGGTGTTGCGGTGTTGCGGTGTTGAATGCCTACCTAGCAGGAAATCGTTAACGGCAGGCCAACACCGCGACACCGTAACACCTGCTTCCTCAGCCCTCTTTCTTGGTCTTCTTCTCGGCGGCGGGCTTCTTTTCCGCCGGAGCCTTCTTTTCGGCTGCAGGCTTCTTGTCAGCGGCTGGCTTCTTCTCGCCAGCAGGCTTCTTTTCGGCGGCAGGCTTGGCTTCAGCGGCAGGCTTGGCTTCAGCAACAGGCTTTGCTGCGGCAGCCGGCTTGGGAGCAGCTTCGGCCTTTGGCTTTGCTTCCTTCTTCGGAGCTGCCGGTGCTGCTGCGGCAGCTTCTACTGGGACGGCTTCTGGCTTCGGAGCCGCGGCCTTCTTGGGCGGAAGGGGCTTCTTGGCTGCCGGTGCCGGAGCGGCGGAGGTCGTCTTCCTGGTTGGGCCGGCGGCTATTGCCGTACGCTTGGCGGCCTTTTGGATCTGTTCCTTGCGTTGTCGTCGACGCCGGATTTCCTTGTTCTTAATTCGCATGTTCTCGAGCTTTCCTGGATCCACCCAAGGTCATCCGAAGGGCGGAAATTGAAGCAACAGGATACCTTTCCGGGTTGGAAGGCA
>JAXDKF010000129.1:0-6654 GCA_034667265.1 Fimbriimonadaceae bacterium | reverse complement strand
CGCCCACGTAGTCCACTTCCTTGAGCTGGATCCCTTCGTAAGTCCACATCTTGGTCACGTTGAAGCCCGGAGTCTTGTCCGTGTCCTCGCGCAGCATCTCGAGTCGATCGCCGACCTTCACTTCGCCCTGCAGGACCTTGCCCCCGAACATACGGCCGAGGTAGTCGGAGTAATCCAGATTGTTGACTTGGAGGAGGAACGTGCCACTCGTCTCGACGTTTGGTGGCGGAACCGCGTTGATGATCATTTCGAATAGCTCGCGCATGTCATTCTCCGCGCCGTCCGGTGAGACACGGGCAAAGCCACCCGATCCGCTGGTGTAGAGGTGCGGAAAGAAGAGGTCGTTCTCGTTGGCGCCGAGGTCGATGAAGAGATCGATCGTCTTGTCGTAGGCCCAGAGCGGCCGAGCGTTTTCTCGGTCGATCTTGTTGATGCACACGATGGGCTTGAGGCCGTTCTCGAACGCCTTCTTCAGCACGAAGCGCGTCTGGGGCATCGGCCCTTCCTGCGCGTCGACGATCAGGAGCACGCCGTCCACCATGCTGAGCACGCGCTCGACTTCTCCCCCGAAGTCGGCGTGGCCGGGCGTATCGACGATGTTGATCTTGTAGTCCTTGTAGTGGACGGAAGCGACCTTGGAGAGGATCGTGATGCCCTTTTCGCGCTCCAAATCGTTCGAGTCCATCACACGCTCTTGCATGTGCTGGTTCTCGCGGAAGACGCCGGCCTGCTTGAAGATCGCGTCCACCAGCGTGGTCTTGCCGTGATCGACATGCGCAATGATGCCGACGTTTCGGATGTGGGGGGACATCGACATTAGTTTACCGTTTAGGCTCCTTTCAACCTAGTCCGGGTTCCCCGCCAGGCCGTAGGCTGTGAGCTGTCGGCTGTTTGCTGTGGTACGTCACGGCCGTTATCCTTGACTGCTTCAGCGAAGAGCCACAGCCCACAGCCCACAGCCCACAGCCCACAGTCCCCAGCCTCCAGCCTCCAGCCTCCAGCCTCCAGCCTCCAGCCCACATAAATGCTGGCTTACCAACGCCTTGGCCCCCAAGCAGTAATCCAAGCGGCCATGCCTGCCGAAGTTTAGGGATACAGAAGGCGCGTCAGAAAAGCGCCCTCGCCCAGCAAATGTCTGCACTACTACTCGCAGCTCTAGCGCTCGGCCCGGCAACCAGGCCGGCCACGGACCTCACCCTCTACACGCTTCCCATTGGATTTTCCGCTCAGCTTCCCAAGAAGCCGGAGCGCACCAAGCCGGTGAAGGGCATCCAGAGCTTCTGGAGCGAGTCCGAAGCCGGCGTCTACGTCGTTACCGATACGTCGGTGCGAGAGCTGAGCAAGAGCGATCCGCCTGCGCCCGACCAGCAGCTCGCTCAATACCTGTCTGGCTCCATCGCGAGCTCCGAGGGCGGGCGCATCACCGAGTACCACGAGATCCTGCTGAATGGCTGGCCCGGCATCGAGATGAAGCTCGACAACCCTAAAGTCGGCGCGACCATGTGGTCGCGATGCTATGCGATCGAGGATCACGTCGTGGAGATCGCCACGATCTACGACACGGAGAAGGGTCCTACCGAAAAGGCTTCCGATGTTCTAGATTCGCTCAAGCAAACCGGCGACTGCAGATGCGGTCCGCAAAGTGCGGCAGGACTGAGCTTTACGAACTTGGAGCCCGAGGACGCCAAGATCCGCATCCAGTTCCCAGGCGAGCCGAAGGAAGCATCCACCGGCAACAGCTCGCTCCACACCTATCGCTTCTCGCGCGACATGCGAGTCTTCAGCTTCACCTACGGCGAGGTGGGGGAGGGCGCCCAAGACCTTAGCTCGTCGGAAGCAGAAGAAGCCCGGGACGCGGTGCTCGACGCGGTCTTGACCGGCATGGGGGTCAAGCCCGATTCTAAAGCCACTGAGCAGCGCGATGGAAACGACTGGCTCACGGCGCACTTCCACATCGAGAATGTCGCCCAGGGCCGGATCGACATCCTCTACCTGAAGGGCAGCCTCTACACCCTTATCGCCCTCGCCCCCGAGCCGTGGCTGGACGACCCCGATTTCAAACGATTTTTCGACTCCTTCGAGGTGAAGAACTAGAAATGCTGAATGTCAAATCCTACGCAGTGGCTCTCGCGGCTGCCGTTTCGCTGGGCGCGGCTTTAGCCGCCACGACCACGGATTGGAAGTCATTCCATCCCGCGGGATCGACCTTTACGATCAGCATGCCAGGCGATCCGAAAGCCCAATCCCAGAGCAACAACAACGATGTCGCCGGGAAGATGGACTTCACGATCTACAGCCTTCAAACGGACGGAGGCGCTTACCTCGTTCAGGACGTAGTTCTCGAGAAAATGCCCCAGGGACCCAACGTTGATGACGCCATGCTGAAGGGCGTGCAGGAAGGCTTCATGAAGACGACCGGCGCGACTGAGGTCTCCGCGAAAGTCACGAAGCTTCAGGGTTACGCCGCGCGCGAGATGGTGCTGCAGAAGGGCGCTGTCCGATTCAAAGGCTTTACGCTGAACGCGGGCTCCCACAACTTCATCGTGCTGGCCGTGGTCCACGAGTCGAAGGTCGATTCTGGCGAGGTCACAAAGTTCCTCGAGTCCTTCCGCATCGAAAAGGGTTAGGCACGACGCTCCCTAGATGATCTGTCGCTTATGTCCTACAATGGACACTTGATGCGACAGATCACTTGCCTTTTGGTCGCGGCCGTGTGTGCCGGGGCTTGCAACCACTCCTCGGACGCGGTTTCGAATAAGGTCCCGGGCTCGAGCAAAGCTTCGAAGCCGAGCCTGCCGGCCGGGTGGATTGAATTTAAGCCCGCTAACGGCACCTTCTCGGTGTACTTGCCCAAGCAACCGCAGGAACAGACGCAGACGTTGCCTTCCAACTTGGGGGTGAGCGGATCGCTACACATGTACGCCGTCGACGCGAAGCCCACGGTCTACTTAGTGAACGACACTGTCGTCAGCACACAGCCCCCTGCTGGCGCCGGGGCGGACGAGATGATGAAGGGTGTGGAAAGCGGGTTTGCCGGCTCCACCCATACGCAGGTGGTTTCTTCCAAGTCGGAAAAGATCGGTGGCTACCAAGGCAGGCGCATGGAGTTTGCCAGCAAGGACCTGACATTCAAGGGGTTTACGATAGTTGCCGGAAAGCATAACTTCGTGATCATTACCGGTGGCGCGACAGGCAAGTTCGACAAGGAGAACATCGATAACTTCCTGGCCTCGTTCGAAGTTCTCAACCCCGACGCATCTTAGCGCGCCCGCACTGGCAAGATATGCTCTAGCGCGATGCGCGTCTTCCTGTCGTCCGGCGAGGCCTCGGGAGACGCATACGCTGCCGCGCTTGCCCGCGAATTCCGCGTCCTGGTGAAAGACTGGGCCACCTATGAGGGCATCGGAGGGACGGCATCCGCGCAGGGCGGCATCAAGCTCTGGGCCGACAGCTCGACGTGGGGTTCCATTGGCATCGCGCAGGCCATCAAAGTGGCTCCCCGCGCCTACAAGGGACTAAAGATCGCAACCCGCGCGTTAGCGACAGGTGAGCCCGGCCTTTTCATCCCAATCGACTTCGGCTATTTCAACATCCGGCTTGCTCGTCGCGCCCGATCTCTCGGCTGGCGAGTGCTCTACTTTATGCCGCCTGGCTCTTGGCGCAAGGATGTTCAGGGCCACGACCTGCCAGAGATCGCGGACGAGATCGTCACGCCGTTTTCGTGGTCGGCCGAGATGCTGTCCGAGATGGGCGCGAAGGCGCATTGGTTCGGCCACCCGCTCAAGCAGCTCATCAGGGAGTCTGGGGTGGCAAGGCAGCCGCGCCACGACAACCGCATCGCCGTCCTGCCCGGCAGTCGAGGACACGAGATCCAGCTCAACCTGCCGGTGATCGCGGGCGCGTTGGCGCAAATCAATCAGGCGGGTCTTGTCGCGGAGTTTGCCGTCGCTCCCACCATCAACGCGGAGTCGCTAGCGCGGGGTTGGCGACGACTTGCGCCTCATCGAGTGGACGACATCTTTGTCGTTGGCGATAACTACGGCGTGCTCCGCCGCGCCCGCGCCGCCGTGGTCTGTTCCGGCACGGCGACGCTCGAAGCCGCGCTCTGCGAGTGCCCGATGGTCGTCGTTTACCGCGTGAGTGCAGGCATGGCGTTGCAGGCGAGGATCGCCGGTTTCCAGCAGCCGTTCATCGCCTTGCCGAACATCCTGCTGGATCGCCACGCCGTGCCTGAGCTGGTGCACAAGGCGGCCACACCAGCCGCACTCGCGACCATGCTCTACGACGTCATGCAGGAGGGTCCCGAGCGCCGCGGCCAGCTCACCGCGTTCGAGGAGATCAACAGCCTCACCGGCCCGCATGACGCGATCACCAAGACCGCCCGCGTCGCTCTCGACCTCATTCGCCGGGCGCCTGAGGCGATCATCCGCATCGGCGACGAGGAGATCGAAGTTAGGCCGGAAGCGTAGCTACCGCTCGTTGCCCCACAACGCGCCGCCACCCTTCGCCCGGCGCCACGCGTCGCGCCAGCGGTGGATCTCTTGCACGCGCGTTTCCGTCCGCGGTATGCGCTGGTCAGCCGCAGGTAACGGTGGCAACGGCTTGGAAGGCAAGGTCTGATACCAATACGCGACGCTCGCGATCTCTAAGCACAAGCTGTTCGCGTGCCCGTGCTCTATCGATGCGCGCAACGACTTTTTGAAGCGAATCGGATCCTCGAGGTGGTACCGATAGCAGTGCGTTCGCCCGATCCAGCCAAACCGCGGTGAGTCGTTGTTAACTCCCGGCACCCGCGCCGCCCCGAAATACGGATGCTCATAGTGCTCGTCTGGGCACCAGGACATGTTGAAATAATCTTCCGTGCCAGTCCCGTGCGCGCTGCCTGGCCACGCCTCGCCGTCGACCAGAAACATATCATCGCCCTCGCCGTACCAGATCGGCCCAGGGTTTCCGATGTACATGTTCACGCCGACGAAGTGCCCCGTCCCCTCGCACTCGCACCACACGTAGTTGTTGGCGTCGCTCGGATTTTTCGCGTACGGCTCGAGCAGCTCCCACTCTGCCTCGACGTCCTTGTCCGGATACGACTCCGGCGTGGTCAGCTCCTGCCGATAGCTCGCGTGGAACCGGCCTTGGTCATGGGGGATCGAGTCGTGCTCCTCGTAGTCCACGTAGTAGTAAAACGACCGCACATCCTCCGGCCCCTGATTCTCTACTTCTATTCGCGCGCCACCGCCATACGGCATTGGGAAGTAGCACGCCAGCGCATTTCCTTCCCTCGGCGCGGCAGCCAACGGGAGCGACACGAAGTTGTATTTCATCCCCCACCCCTGACCGAAGAAATCGCCGATCGGGCTCTCGACGCTTGGATGCTCCTGCCCGTCCCAGAACATGCGCAGCACTAAATTTCGCCGGATCAGCTCGTCGGCAGTCGCGATCGTGATCCAAATGTGAGTGACCTTGCCCGCGCCCTGCATCTCAGCGAGAGTGAACTTCTGCCCGGCGGGGATGCTTACGAAGTCCTCGTTGCCTCCAGATCGGTCATAGCTGGAGATGCGCTTGCTCCGGGCATTCACGATCTGCGCGATCCCGGAGAGGGGGCCATGGCTCATGCCCCAAGAGTATGAAAGAGACTAGCCTTTCGCTTTTGACCCGGCCCTCCAATCCTTGAACTTGATGGGGATGCCGGTCTCGGAATAGCTCTTCCAGGATTCCAGCGCCCAGGTCCAGCCCTCGCGCATGTTGTCCACGGCGGCAACGTCAGCCAGGTTTTCGTGGGTCAGTGCGACCGAGGTTTTGTAGGCGCCTTCACGTCGAAACTCGATTCGGACGGAGGTGCCAGGGCAATCGGTCTCGTTCTCCCACGTGAACTTCAGCCGTTGATTGGGCACGATCTCGGTGTACACGCCTTTGTCGCCATCTCCGTTCTGATAGGCGCCCTTCTCCTCGAACAGGTGATGGTGATGGGTCGTGAACCAATGCGAGAGCTCCGCAGGATCCGCCCAAGCCTGCCAAACGCGTTCGACAGGAGCGTCGATCGTGCGTTCGACGTTTAATGCAAGAGTTTTCGAATTAGCAGCCACCAACTTAAAGAATAGGCATGAAAAGCTTGCGCGAGATAGTAGACATTTGTATACTATACTAGAACTGTGAGCGAACCCTCTCAGTTTGAGCTGTTCAAGCTCGACTTGGCATCACCTCCGCCCAGGATAGGGCCGACATCGGTCACGAGCCGGCCCAAGTCCCGGGTCCTTGTCGTTGGCCGGGGCTCGACCGCCACCTACGACTACACCCTCAATCCGTACATCGGGTGCTCGTTCGGCTGCTCCTATTGCTTCGCCACAAGCTTCGTGGCCGATGAAGAAAAGAAAGCCGCGTGGGGAACGTGGGTCGAGGTGAAAGACGGCGCGCTGCACGAGCTGGCCCGCGTGGACCTCAAGGGCAAGTCGATCTTCATGAGCTCGGCGACCGACCCGTATCAGCCCTTAGAAGCACAGACCATGCTCACGCGCAGCATCGTCGAGTTCTTGTCCGAGCCGTTTCGGCAGCCACGCCTGACCGTGCAAACCCGCAGCCCGCTCGTCGCCCGGGATATCGATCTGCTCCTCCGCTACAAACGCGCGAGGATCAACATGAGCATCACCACCGACTCGG
>JAXDKF010000128.1:0-12450 GCA_034667265.1 Fimbriimonadaceae bacterium | reverse complement strand
CGCGCAGCGCCCAGACGCAGTGGACGCAGGAGTAATCGAACTCGATCCCTTGTCCAATCCGGATCGGCCCGGAGCCGAGGACGAGTACGGTGTCTGGCATTCCGAGGGCTAATTGTGACAGACCGAGGGATTGCTAGATTTGCCAAATACACGTGCACGGGCAAGCGAGCGGCTTTCCGAGTACAGTTTCGTGTACCTGCCATGAAAGCCTGTCTGGTTCCTTCCCTCGTCGTTCTCGCCTCGCTTGCACCTGCCCAAAAACCCGCGGAGACCGTGCCCACCGAGCCGGTTGTCAGCAAGCACACGATCACGTTCAATGGCGCGCCGCTGGCCTACACCGCCACAGCGGGGCTGATGCCAATCCGGAATGACGATGGCGACGTGGAAGGTCGGATGTTTTACGTTGCCTACACAAAGGAAGGCGAGCAGCCCGGGCGCCGCCCTCTGACCTTTGCCTACAACGGGGGGCCTGGTTCGTCCACCATGTGGCTGCACATGGGCATGCTCGGCCCGCGCCGAGTGGTGTTGGAGAAGGACGGCAGCATGCCACCCCCTCCCTTCACGCTCACCGATAACCAGGAGACCTGGCTCGACAAGACGGACCTCGTGATGGTCGACGCGATGGGCACGGGCTACAGCCGACCCGAGAAGGCCGAGCTCGGCAAGAAGTTCTACGGGATGCGAGGAGACATCTCCGCGTTCGGCGAGTTCGTGCGCGCTTATCTAGCCAAGAACCACCGGTTTGGCTCACCGCTCTTCCTGGCCGGCGAGAGCTACGGCGGCATTCGCACGGCGGGACTCTCCAACTACCTGCTGGATCGCGGCATTGCCTTGAACGGCGCCATCATCATTTCCGGCGTAACGAACTTCGGCACCCTTGACTCGGCGCGAGGCAATGACATCCCCTTCATTGGATTCCTACCCTCGATGTCCGCGACGGCTTGGTATCACAAGAAGCTCGGCAACCGTTACCCTAACTTGAATGCCCTTCTTAGCGAGGTGCAGAAGTTTGCTTCCGGCGAATACGCGGAAGCGCTCCTGGCAGGTTCTTCTCTCGGCGAGGCGCGAACCAAGGCTGTTGCCAAGAAGCTTGCCGGATATATCGGGTTGAACGAGCGGTACGTGCTCAACAGCCACTTGCGTGTGCGTGAATGGGAGTTCTTCAAGGAGCTCATGCGTGAGGACGGCAAGACGGTCGGACGGTTGGATTCTCGCTTCACCGGCCAGGACGCGCGGGAGGTGGGAAGTGGTCCCGAGTACGACCCCGCTACCGCAGCGGTCACCCCGGTGTTTAACTCGATGGTCAACGACTATCTGGACCGGGAGCTGGGCTACTCGCGAGAGGACCGCTACCGCATGAACAACTATGGCGGCATGGGCGGATGGGACTACGGCCGAGGCGGCGACGGCTATCCGGACACCAGCGAAGACCTGCGCCAGAGCCTCGTGCAGAACCCGCACATGAAGCTGATGTTCTCGTGCGGCTACTACGATCTGGCGTGTCCCTATTGGGCAATGCATTACACGGTCGACCACATGGACCTTGCGCCAGCGCAGATGTCGCGGATCTCATGGGGCTACTACCCGGCGGGCCACATGATGTACGTCGACGACGCGTGTCGGGAGAAACTGAAGAAGGACATCGACGCGTTTTACGATTCCGCGGTTGCCAAGCGGTAAATCGTAAGTCGACCGGAGGAGGCTAGTTCACAAAAGCCACTGCGGCAAGCGGAGGCGTCTTGTCGTCGGCACGGTCGTCCTCTTGCTCTTCGGCGCTGTAGTAATACGGCGTGTGGGATTCGAATTCCCCGGCGCAGGTGTCGACCATCTTGAAGACCCGCTCGCGTTCGACGACCGGTTGTTTCTCTGCCTCGACAAGCCCCTGGATCTTCCAAAGAAACCAGGGATCGACCTTGCTGAGCCGATTGACTTCCTGAATTGTGAAGCCGCGCCGAAGGCCTTCTGCTAGGGCCCAGAGCCGCTCATCCGTGGGCTTCTTGATCGCGTCTTTCAAGCCGTCATCGGCCATCGCCTCGAACTTTGGATGTCGCAGGTCCTTCGGCCGGACTTCCAGTCCGCGGATCGCCTTCATTAGGGCCGATTCGAACGTGCGGTCTATCGCCATGACCTCGCCCGTCGCCTTCATCTGAGTGAAAAGTGTGCGGTCGGCGGAGCCGAATTTATCAAAGGGCCACCGCGGAATCTTGACGACGACGTAATCGAGCGCGGGCTCGAAACACGCCTTCGTCGTGCCGGTGACTTGGTTCTCGATCTCGTCGAGCGTCTTGCCGACCGCGATTTTGGCGGCAACCCGCGCGATGGGATAGCCCGTGGCCTTAGAGGCAAGCGCTGAAGATCGTGAAACGCGCGGGTTGACCTCGATGATGTAGTAGTCCGCGCTTTCCGGGCTGAGCGCGAGCTGCACGTTGCAGCCGCCTTCGATGCCTAGCGATTGGATGATCTTTAGCGAGGCCGTGCGAAGCATGTGGTACTCGAGGTCGCTCAGCGTTTGCGAGGGCGCTACGACGATGGAGTCGCCGGTGTGCACGCCCATAGGATCGAGATTCTCCATGTTGCAGACCGTGATGCAGTTGCCCGCGGAGTCTCGCATCACCTCGTACTCCACCTCTTTCCAGCCGAGCAGCGAGCGCTCCACCATCACCTGGCTGCGCAAAGAGAGCTTCAAACCCTTGTTGCCGATCTCCCGCAGCTCTTCCCTCGTGTTCGCGATTCCGCCGCCCGTGCCGCCCAGCGTATACGCGGGACGGATGATGCAAGGGTACGGCACCTCGCCGAGGATCGCTTCGAGCTGTTCGGGCGTTTCGATGATCCAGCTCTCCGGCACCGGCTCCTTGATCTCGCGCATGAGGGACCGGAAGCTCTCTCGGTCTTCAGCCTTCTTGATCGCGCTGAGCGGGGTGCCGAGCATCTTGACGTTGTACTTCTCGAGGACCCCGCGCTCAGCGAGCTGAGTCGCGAGGTTCAGACCGGTTTGCCCGCCGAGCGTTGGGAGCAAGGCATCCGGGCGTTCTCGCGCGATCACCCTCTCGCAGAATTCCGGCGTGAGGGGCTCGATGTAGAGGGCGTCGCTGATGCCCGGGTCGGTCATGATGGTCGCCGGGTTGGAGTTGATGAGCACCACTTGATGCCCTTCTTCCTTGAGCGACTTGCACGCCTGGGTTCCGGCGTAGTCGAACTCGGCGGCTTGGCCGATGACGATAGGCCCGGAGCCGATGACGAGAACCTTCAACGGGTCCGCCTTGGTAAATGGTAAATGGTAAATGGGCGGAGATGAGCTGTAGTCCATCGGCCTTCGACGTTCCGCCGGACATCAAACGGGAATCATCGGCAAAGGGGAGGCCGATGAGGGGAGATGGCATTCTAAGAGGTCATTTTGACACCAACACGTACAATTAGGCCTCTTTCGTGATCGAGTCCTTCGAAATCCCTGATCTGCTGCCTCGGCTTGTCGACCGGTCGCTTGTCCACTTTGACGAGATCACGGGCCGATACCACCTACTGGAAACCGTCCGGCAGTATTCGGTCGAGCACGCGGTCAACGAGGGAGACACCGCAGTACTCAGGGATCAACACCTTGCCTACTATCTCGATCTCTTGGGACGATCTCGGGGCCAGTTGCGCGGAGCTCGGCAGGTCCAATGGCTTGGTCTCCTCGATGCCGAGTATGACAACATCCGCCTGGCGCTGGAATGGGCGCTCGTCGACCAGAAGCGGTGGGCCGACGCCCTCGACATGGCCGCCAGACTCAACGATTACTGGATCATACGGACGATGTTTGCCGAATCCGACTTGTGGATCGTGCAACTGAATGAGACCAGGACTGATTGGAGCGCCGCGACTAGCGCTCGCCTGTTGCTACTTGCCGGCCTATCGAAGTTCTTTACCGGCAAGACGGATACCTCGACGGGCGAGGAGGCCCTTCGTTTTGCGCGGCAGGCCGGACAGGATTCCCTTCTGGGATTTGCGTTGCGCAACCTCACCCTGGATTACGTCACCGTAGGGCGAGACGCCGACGCCCAGGCGCTGGCGGACGAGGCCCTCGAGGTGTATGCGCGGACCGAAGACTGGACGAGCGCCGCCTTCCTTCACATCCACATGGGCAATGGCGCGCTGGTGAACGGAATGCTTGACGACGCCGAAGAACGATATCGGCAATGCCTGGCGCTTCGAATGAAATCCAAGGATTTACGCGGCGTCGGCGCCGCTCTGGTGAGCCTTGGAAGCGTGGCGGAGCAGCGGGGCGATTTCCCGGCGGCGATCTCACTTATCAGGCAGGGCATCAGCGCATTCGCGCAAGTTGCTAGCTCCTGGGATCTTGCGGGAGCGCTCGTCAGTTGCTGCTTGGAGCTTACGCAAGCGGGACGCAACGTGGAGGCCGCGAAGATCGTGGGCTTTGCCGACGCTCTCCTTGCGAAGGCGGGAGGGGCCAGAGATATTGTGGATCGAGAGATCTATGATCGCTGGTCGAGCCGGGTCAGGGCGACTCTTGGAGATGATGAGTATGAGATCGCATACAGGGCGGGGGGGCAAATGACCTTCGACCAAGCCCTCGAGATCGTGTTTCCCGCCGGCCTGGAAGTGCCCTCGATGGACGACGGATCAGCGTAAGTCGTAAAATCGTAAATAGCCGGAGGCTAAGGAGCGCGGAAAAGGGCAACGGCGTAGGGCCGGACCCATTGCAGAACGAACACGCCTGATTTGATTGCCGCGTCTTCTCTTATTCTCGTCTCGGCAGCTTCTTGGCTCTCGGCCTTGAAGATGTAGATGCCGGCGGGGTTGTAGTCTTGCGTGCGGCCCGCGACTATCAGCACGCCGTTCTCCTGGTCTTTCTTCAGCTGCTCGAAGTGCTCGTTCACCCTAGCGAATTCTTCCGGCGTGCCATCGCCGGGAAAGGTCTCGCGAGCAGGAGTGAACATCGCGATGAAGCACTGGGAGGCATCGGGCATGCCGCGAGTCTACGCGAGATAGACCTGCTTGCTCAGATCCTCTTTGGCCTTGGCCGCGGCGCGCTCCTCCCGGTGCTTCATGCTCAGCACCCGCAGGAAGGGGCGGAAGTCGCCGTTGAGGAACTCGTTCGCAAATTCCCGGATGTCCTTCATGGCGCCCTTGAGGCAGTTCTGAAGGCCGGCATCGTCGATGGCGTGGCAACCGCGCTTGAGGCTTCCGAAGAGGAACGCTATCATCTCGTCAAGGCGCATGGAGTTGATGGTCTGCTGGGTCAGGTCGTGAGAGCCGACGCCGAGCCGAACCGTGAGGTCTCCCTCGATGACCGAGAAGGTCACGTACCGGTCGCCATCGCGATAGGTGGCGTGGTACGGCGTGAGCGTCTCCAGCTCAAAGCGCACCGTCTTCATTTCCGCGGTAATCGGCACAAGCAGAGCCGGGTTGAGGGTTGCCTGGGGCTTTGAGTCGTAAATGGTTTGGTACACGGCCTTTTTCCTCTCTCAGGGCTAGTGACCAGTCCGTGTCAGGCAAGGCTCATTGCCGCTTTGTCGGCCTTTTGGTGAAATCGCGAACTTTTTCCAAAGCGCTATCTCAGGGCCGGAGCCGGTATTTCTTTCCAAGCGCGCATCTGCTCGACAAATTCTGGGAAGTAGGGCCGGGAGTCCCAGGGTCCCGGCGCGGCTTCTGGGTGGTACTGGATGGAGCTCGCGAAGAGGCCGGGAAGGCGGATGCCCTCGACCGTGCCGTCGTTCAGATTGAGCTGGGTGACCTCGGCGCCGGTGCCTTTCAGCGAGTCTGGATCGACCGCGTAGCCGTGGTTCTGGCTGGTGATGGTCACCTTTCCAGTCAAGAGATCTTTCACGGGGTGGTTGGCGCCACGATGGCCGAACTTGAGCTTGTAGGTCTCGCCTCCAACCGCGTGGCAAAGGAGCTGGTTGCCTAGGCAGATGCCGAAAAGAGGTTTCTTACCGAGCACGTCTTTGACGGTCTGGATGACTGGCCCTAGACGGGCTGGGTCGCCCGGACCCGGCGAGAGCAGCACTCCGTCCGGTTCCCAGGCGAGGACCTCTTCCGCCGTCGCAGTGGCAGGCAGCACGATCGGACGGCATCCAGCTCGCCAGAATCGGCGGAGGATGTTGAACTTCAATCCGCAATCGATGACGACGAGCCTGAGCCGCTGGTCGTCATCAGGGATCTCGACGGATTCCTTTCCTGAGGGCCCCCATTTGTAAGGCACCTTGGTGCTGACGCTGAGCACGAAGTCCGTCTCGTCGTAGCTCTTGGCGTGCTCGAGGAGTTCTTTGCCCTTGCCAAGATCGTCTGCGATCACGCCCATGGTCACGCCGCCCGAGCGAATGCGCTTCGTAATCGCGCGAGTATCCAAACCCTGAATGGCCACCATGTTCCGCTCTGCCAGCAGCTGATGCAGAGACTTCGTAGAGCGCCAGTTGGAGGGATGTTCCTCGGCTTGTCGGACGATGAAACCGGCGGGCTGAAGACGGTCGGATTCGAAATCGTCGTCGTTGATCCCGTAGTTGCCGATCAGGGGATAGGTGAGAAGGACGATTTGGCCGGCGTAGCTGGGGTCGCTCAGGATCTCCTGATAGCCCGTCATGCCGGTATTGAAGACGACCTCGCCGACCGTCTGTCCGGCGGCTCCGAGAGGCTTCCCCTCGTACACCGCGCCATCACTTAGGATCAAATATCGCTTCAAGTCAGGCACCCGCACGCGTCTCCGATGACCGTGGGATTTGGGAAAGGATACCTTCAGCCTGGCACTCGGAAGGAGGTCTCGGCGTTCCCCGCTAGCTGTCCCTTTTCGTCCTTCACCTGCACGACGACTTTGACTTCCCCGCTGTACGGACTCGTGTCGAGATCCAAGTCGTAGGCGCCTGCAACGTCCGTCGTGTAGACAGGCTTGCCGTCGACGATCCATTGGACCGAAGGGTGCTGATCGTAGGACTTGACATACGCGGTGAGGTGGACTGTCTTCCCCACCACGCTGCCTGGCTTGAGCTCCGCGATTTCAATTGGCGCTACAGGTGCGATCGACCAGGGGACCGACGGAAGGAAGTAGAGCGGCTTGACAGCTCGGCCATAGGAAGCGGCCACTCGGGGCGTGTCGAGGAGCGAGTAATCGTTCAGCTGACGGCCCGCCAAGGCGTACTTCAGTGTGTTCATGCTGAGCCAGTTGACAGCCTTCACGCGCGGGTAGATGCGAGGCAATGCTGAGTAGAGCTGAGCGATCTTCGTTTGCGCAAAATCTGGCCGAGGGAGCTTGTCAACCACGGAATGGTGGGTGGCGGCGTACTCGCCGATCATGATCGGGTGCTTAGCGGAATATTTTGAGTAGATGAAGCGAAGCTTGTCGGCCGGGTTTACCCACTCCACCGGACGATTGATATCGGCGTCACTGAACGTGACGGAGTAGAAGTTCACGCCGACCCAATCGACCGCATCGTCTCCCGGGAAAAACTGCTCGATCTTAGACTCGGGGATCTCGTTGGGACACCAGACCATGGCCACGTTAGGCGCGTATTGCCTGATGATGCGTGCGACGAGCCGAAACTTTTCGATGTATGCGGCCGGATCAGCGCCATAGGGCACCCAGTCGCCGTTCATTTCTCCGGCGTACCGGAGAAAGACAGGCACGCCGGATCGCCAGCAGTCGCGGGCGAATCCCCTTAGATATTGATCGTCCTGGACCTCGTCCAACGAGCTCGGCTCCCAAACGATGTGCGCTGCCGCGCGAGCTTGGTACAAGTGTTTCGCCCATTCCGTTGGAAAGGGTCGGCCGTACTTCAAATACATGAAATAAATCGCCTGCTTCTTCCCCACCGCGGCATCGAAATCTTCGGCTTCGCGATGAGTCTGGTCGTTGGCGACGTACGAGTTCTCCAGCACATCTTCACGGTCGATGAACGCACCGGTATAGCAGCCATAAACAGGCTCGAACTTTTCGGCCGTGTAGTTCTTCTGGAGGGCTGCGTCGTCGGCGGTGCGGTCGTAGTAGATGCGGACGTAGGTGTCGTATCGGTTGGCCTGCGTCTGGAGCACTTTGGCGGCGTTGGGATCGCCTGATTTCTCATAGAGCGCGGCAGCATTTGCGAAGGCTTCCGACGCCTTCGGATACATTCCCGCTTCCACAGAGGCATCGGCTAGAGCCCGCCAATTCGCGGCCATGTTGGTCCGCTTGGCTGTGGCCTCCAGGCCATGGATGCGATCCGCTGGCTGCTCTGAACCTGTGAACGCGGCGGCCAGCAGGAGGAGCGTAATGCATGCACCTTTCACTTGCATCACATTACGTGTCTGCGGGATGCAGGATGCGTTCAGTCGGTTTTTTGCGCTCAGGACGCTGCCATGGGCACGGCCGCACGTAGGCGGATCATCGTGGCGCAATCGAATCCACAACGGGCTTTAGCGCCTTCTCGATGACGGTCCATGCATCGACTTGCGGAAGGGACTTTTCTTCCAGGGAGCGTTCGTCGAAAGGATAGTGGTTGGCGCGGTTGTTTCCCATTTCGAAGTCTAGGGCGAGACCTGTCGTAGCGCCTGGCGCCACAAGGGTCAGCCTTGCCCGGGATTTGAGAGCGGAGTCGAAGAGAGGCTTCAGTAGCCGGCGATCCAACTCGCTCACAAACCAGTGCAGCTCTTCTTGAAGGTTGCTGCTGCGCAGCCCGGCCGGCGCATCGAACACGACGATCGAGAGGTCTCTAGAGAGGGCTGTTTCAGCGAGGTGCTCGAGACGAGTATTCACGCCGCTTCCAAAGGCATGTCGATCTCCATGCTTGTATCCGGCAAGCCGAGTGAGGCCCGCCAACCGCATGGAACCGCTCTCGACGCGGGCAGGCTCTCCTCGCCGGAGAACGAGGTTGGGCACGGGTTTGCGCATGGCGTGGCCCCATGGCCAGAGGAGGTTGAGCGGCGGAAGATCCTGGTCTAGCCGCCTCTCATTCAGCTCCAAACTAGTGAGGAGATTGATCGAATCGTCGATGAATCGTCTCAGATCTCGCTCGGCGTCTCCTTCCGGCAGGTTGCTCTTCAGCGACTGGCCGATTGGTGGCGCGGGCGTCAGCATGTCGCCCACGTTTTCCCAGACAAGCCCGTGATCTAAATTCTCGCCCGCCAGAAAGGTCAAGAGGCGCGTGTTGAGCTTCTTAGCTTGCTCGACGATGACCCGCAGATCCTCTTCCGGCACGATCGCTGGGGTTGCGACGACTTGGCCGTCTCTGTAGCCGAGTAGAGAAACGTGGAAGTGCGTGGAACGCTCGGGTGGATCGGCACCAAGCGCAGACACGGTGAGTGGGCCTTGGCGAAGCTGCCCCTCAGTCGGCGGTAGTCCAAGCCAAATGGCCTCGGGCGTATCCATCGGAGGCAAGGGGGACAGGCGCTTCAACTCGCCCAACTCCGTCATTGTGCGGAGTGTCTCGAGCTTCTGAAGAAGCGGTGAGTTCTCCGGATCGGGTCCGATGAGTCCCGGCAGGACGATGACCGTGCGGCGCATGCTAATTGACAGGCATGAGGTACTGACCGCCCGAGATAGCCGCCAACTCACCCACCTCAGGCGGATCGTCGAAGGCGTGCTTCTTGAGATCGGTTGGCACCGGAATCGGATAATCGCCGGTGAAGCACGCAAGGCAAAAGTCGCCTTTGTCCTTCCCAACAGCCTTGACGGCGCCATCGATGGAGAGATAGCCCAGCGACGAGGCTCCCAGGTAGACACTCAGCTCGTCGATCGTCATCACAGCCGCGGCGAGCTCGCCTTTACTGGCCATATCGATGCCGTAGAAGCAAGGAAACTTGATGGGCGGCGCGGTGATGCGCACGTGCACCTCTTTGGCGCCGGCCTCGAAGAGCAGCTTGACGATCTGCTTGGTGGTGGTGCCTCGCACGATGGAATCGTCGACGAGAACCACGCGCTGGCCTATGATGTGCTCGACCAGCGGCGTGAGCTTCATGCGTACGCCGAGCTCCCGCAGGCGCTGGTCCGGCGCGATGAAGGTGCGGTGGATGTAGCGGCTCTTCATCATGCCCTCGCGGTAGGGGATGCCGCTTTCGCGGCTGAATCCGAGCGCCGCGGGGATGCCGCTGTCGGGCACGGGCACGACGATGTCCGCCTCGACCGGGTGCTCTTTGGCGAGGTTCTCGCCCATGCGCTCACGGGCGCTGTAAAGGAGCGTGCCGTACATGTGGCTGTCCGGTCGCGCGAAATAGATGAACTCGAAAAGGCACATCGCCTTGCGCTGGCTTTGCGCGCCGCAAGCGAACCTCATTCCGTGATCGTCGATAATGACCATCTCGCCGGGCTCGAGCTCGTGGGTGACGGTGCCACCAACAGGACCGAATGCGCAGCTCTCGCTGGCCATCATAAAGCCGTTACCAACTTTGCCCGCGACGAGGGGCCTGATGCCCGTCGGGTCCCTGAATCCGATGACCAGTTTCGGGGTGATGACGGTGCACGAGTAGGCGCCCTTCGCCCTTCGCATAACCTCGGCAACCGCGTGCTCCGGACCGTTATGGATTTCCTTGACTAGAATGCGCGCAAGGACTTCCGTGTCGCTGCTCGTCTGGAAGTATTCGCCTTCTGCCTGCAGCTCGGCTCTCAGCTCGCGCGCGTTGATGAGATTGCCGTTATGCGCCATGCAGATATCCCCGATCTGGGTGTTGCAGGGGAGGGGCTGGGCGTTGCGGACCTCGCTGGCGCCGGTGGTGCTGTAGCGGGTGTGGCCGATTGCCATGTGGCCCTTCAGGTGGTCCAGGGCCTCGGAGTGGAAGACCTGGCTGACGAGGCCCATTCCCCGCTCGAGCCTGACTCTTTGGCCATCGCTAACGGCGATGCCGGCGGACTCCTGGCCTCGGTGTTGAAGGGCGAACAGACCGAAGAACGCGACGCGGGCGGCTTCCTGGTCGGGCGTGTAGATTCCCAGGACGCCGCATTCCTCTTTTAAGCGGTCGTCTTGCTCATCACCCTTCACGTGGGAAGTTTACCGGAGGCCACGTGATTTCAGGCGCCGGCCAAGGACACCGGGCCTAATGCTTCAGACCTTGAGTGACGCAGCGACCTTTGGGTTATCTTGTAGTTAGAGCAATGATCGAACGCGTGCTGGATTCCTCGCCCCCAAAGGCGGTGACTTTCCTGATGAGCGACGTGGAGGGGAGCACCCGGATGTGGGAGCGCCTACCCACCCCCATGCGCGCGGCTATGGCTCGGCTCGATCAAATCGTTGAATCCACGGTTTCTGGCTGCAATGGCCAACTCCTAAAGCAACGGGGAGAAGGCGATAGCCACTTTGCCGTTTTTGGGAAAGCGTCGGAGGCTGCGGAAACCTCGGTGGAGATCCAGAAGGCGCTGGCCGCGGAGGACTGGGGCGAGCTGGGGCACCTTCGCATTCGGATTGCGATTAGCACGGGCGAGGCGGACCACCGCGACGGGGACTACTATGGCCCGGGCGTGAACCGTTGCGCACGCATGCGAGGGGCGGCGCACGGAGGTCAGATCTTGATCTCGCACGCGGTGCAGCAGGCCATTAAGGACTCTTTGCCTTTCGGATGCAGCGTGATGAACCTTGGCGAGCACCGCTTCCGCGATCTCTTGGAGCCAGAACGCGTTTATCAGCTTCTCGCGGACGGCTTGCCACGCGACTTCCCCGCCTTAAAGTCCATCGATGCGAGCCGGAACAACCTTCCCGTCCAGCTCACAAGCTTCATCGGCCGCGAGAAAGAAGTCTCCCAGCTTCACACCCTATTGAAGAAGTCGCGGCTGGTCACGCTCACGGGTGCCGGCGGTTGCGGAAAGACCCGCCTGGGTTTGCAGGTGGCCGCAGACTTCGTTAATGAGCTCGACGACGGCGTCTGGTTCGTCGAGCTAGTCGGCCTCACGGATGGAAGGCTCATTTCCCAGACGATCGCCGAGGCCATGCACCTCTCCTTAACCGGCGACAATCCTCTTGAATCGCTGTTGGCTGAGCTGAAGGACCTGTCCTGCATGCTAGTGCTGGACAATTGCGAGCATCTCGTGCGGGACGCCGCTGCCGTCGCGGCTCGAGTCTTGAAAGAATGCAGGCGGGTGAAGTTGTTCGCCACGAGCCGTGAACGATTGGCAGTGACGGGCGAGCAGGTGTTTCTCGTCCCTCCACTGGACTGTGATCTGCGCGGCCAAGACGCGACACTAGAGCACGTCGCGGGCCTCGATTCAGTGAAGCTGTTGCGTGAACGCGCTGCGAGTCGGACCAGCGATCAGATCCTGACGGAGGATTCGGCTGCCGCCGTTGCCCAGCTTTGCAAGCGCTTAGATGGCATTCCGCTGGCCATCGAGCAGGCTGCTTCCAACCTTCCCTACCTTTCGCCAGCTCAAATCCTGGATCGGCTCGAGCAGCATCTGTCGATACTTGCCACCGACGAAGACGACATCGATCCGCGGCACCGAACACTTCAAGCAACGATCGACTGGTCGTACGAGATGCTCTCTGCGGCAGAGAAGCTTCT
>JAXDKF010000127.1:0-4832 GCA_034667265.1 Fimbriimonadaceae bacterium | reverse complement strand
ATTGCAGGCTGGTGGGGCCGCCGCGGAGCCCTCCGCGATTACGAGCATAAACCCGCAGCCTAACCTCGTCCACCCATCGTCTTCCCGGCTTCAAAGCCCGCCCAACATGCCGCGAGTCCTACCACTACACTAGCTGCTACATAGGCAAGGGCCGCCCCCGGTTTGCCCTCTTGAATCAGCTTCAACGTTTCCCAGGAGAAAGCTGAGAAAGTCGTGTAACCACCGAGCAGACCCGTAATCAGCAAATAACGCCAGCCAGGCTCGATTTCCTGACGCGCATACAGGCCAAAGATCAACCCGATAAGGAGAGAGCCGCTCACATTGATCAATAACGTCCCCCAAGGAAACGCCTGGCCCCACAGCTTGGCGACGCAGGTTCCGAGCCAGAATCGGGCGTTTGCACCCAGGCCGGCTCCCAGGAAAACAAGTAGGCTCGCCCTCAGCGCACTCACACCCGCTATTTACCTAACGTAGAAACGGCACGTCCGCCATGGCATTGCCGTTGTTACAATAAAGTGAACCAACGATCTAAGACTTCGCGTCACGAAAGTTACTAGAGAGGATTCCCGATGCATTACGCCCGACACTATCTTCGTTCGGCGCGCTTCCTACTTGGAGCGCTGGTCTTCGGCCTCGCGATTCCCGCACTGGGACAGATCCACATGTCAGTCCGTCCGGCGTTCTCGGGATTAGCGGGTTACCATCCCGGCGCAGTCACGATGATCGTGGACATCCAAAACGATGGTCGGGCGACCTCCGGCGTTGTGCGTGTGCAGAACGGTGGGTCCACGACGGAGCATCCGGTGGACATCGGCTCAGGCCGAACGAGACTGTTCACGTACCCAGAGTCCCCCCAGACCTCTATGGGCGGTCCCCCTGCTCTTCGGTATGAGCTTGAGGCGAACGGCTCGATCATCACTCAAACCGCTAGGCCCGAATTCAGCCCCAGCGACGGGAACTTCGTCATCGGGATGATCACCGATCAGTCTGATGGCTTGTCCGCGCTCTCGTTCCTGAGACACGCCAAGTGGGGTTCTGGCATGGTGCCGATGGATGTGTACGCCAGACCTGAAGACGCCCCCGACCGCTTTGCGGGATACAACCGGCTGACGGCGCTCGTGCTCGGTCCGGGCTCGGAAAAGCTCAGCGACGCCGCCGTGCGCGCCATCCACACGTGGGCGCTCCAGGGCGGACAACTAATTTTCGTAAGTGAATACCGGCCTGGAACAAGCCGTGATAACTGGGAGCTCTACACGATAATTAATGACAAGCGATGGGCGGACGTCATGCCCATCGCAGACGTGACGCTAAAGAAATACGATGCGGGCACTCAGTTGTTCGGAATAGGCACGCCTGCCTTTGCCGGCCTGGTCGGAAAGCCCACTCGTGGAGCCCTTGCGAGTCAAAAGGGTCTGGTCGTCGAACGGCCTGTGGGACTTGGCCGAGCGATCTCCTTAGGCTTTGATCCGTTCCGTGCCCCGATGAGCAACTTTTCTGGAAATGGAATGCTGTTTACACAGCTCCTCAACCAAGCAGTCCTTGGGACAGCGCCTCTTATCACGGAGACGACGGTTAACCTACCTCTGGCCGGTAACCCTGGAGCGCGTGTCTCGGCCAACGCAGGTCCGACAGCGAACCCGTTCCAGACGAAGCTTCCCACCACCGGCTCGGTGTTTGCCATCCTCGCCATCTACTTCATCGCGGTGGTGCCCGCCAACTTCTTTATTCTTCGGAAGATGAAGAAGGGCGAGTTGGCTTGGGCGACCGCGCCCATGCTGAGCCTTGCGTTCGCAGGCGTTTTCTTCGGCGCCGCGCAGGGCCTCTATTCGGCTCAACTATCGACTGCGACAAGAGCGCTTCTTGTCGCGCAGGCGGGCGTTCCGGATGCACTTGTGATCGGCCGATCTCAGCTCTATTTCCCGCATGCAGGAGTCTACGACCTCAGGCTGGACGGGGTGGACGTGCTTTCCCGAACCGAGGACTTCACTACCGGGAGGCAAGGCAAAGATGGCTTCAGTTACCGCGACACGGGCACGGTGAATGCGTCGCTAGAGGTGCCGAACCTCGCGTTCAGAGACCTTGCCTTTCGCCAAGTCGTCCCTGCCTCAGGCTGGTACTCGGTAACGCGAGCAGGCGTCGGGGCGTTCAGCGTTAAGAATGAGAGTCCCTACATGCTTCGGAATGCTCGACTCTGCGGTGGCGGGGGTTGGGTCAACGTCGGCGATCTTAAGCCTGGCATCGGCGCAACCGTAACCACGAAAGAACTCTCCGTGTCGTCCAGCGACACGGCCGGACGCCTCGGACGGGTGATGATGCGCACCGGCACCATAGCTTTGACCGGAACCATTGCCGGATTCCGCCCCGGCCCGCGCGTAGGACAAGAGCTCGAGGGCGACGGCCTTACCCTGGTATTCACCTCCAACGAGCAACTCACCGCCGACGACCTCTCAGGAACGACCACCCATCAGGTGATCGCAAATTAATATGGTCAGCCTCAAGTCCCCCCCAACCATCAACCCCATAGAGCCTTCTCGAGTTCGAGAGCTCTGGCGCAAGCTCGTTGTGGAGAATCCCATGACGATCGAGATCACGCGATTCCGACGGCACTTCCTGGAAGGCGGTCGAGGGAAATCGGTGAACTCCATGATCCTCGTCGTGGCCATCATCGCTTACGCGGGACTGCTGCTCGTGATCGCCAACGTCTCCGGCGATTTCCCGCCCGTCGGGCTCATCTTCATCCAGACCGGCGTGTTCGCGTTGCTCGCCCCTGCTATCGCCTACAGCTCGATCGCCGGGGAACGGGAGCGCAGATCGTGGGACCTCCTCCTCGCGGCGCCCATCACCCACGCGCAGATCGTCATGGGCAAGTTCTTGGCGTGCTTAGCGGGGCTGGCCACCGCTTTCGGGCTGTTCCTGGTGCCCACCCTCTTTACCGCGTTGACCTATCGCGGTATCAGCTCAGGCTCTTATTACGATTACGTCAGCCCGCAGGCGCAGGGAGCACTTCCCGGATGGCGCGCACTTATCGAGCAGGAGCTCGTGTCCATAACATTCGGCATGGCCGTTATCGCCTTCACCTTGTTCTTCTCCGCTCGATGCCGCCGCAGCCTCATGGCTCTGGGCGTGACCCTCACATCTTTATTTCTCGGGCTGCTGGCCATCCCGTCATTACTTATGGCGGTCGGCGAAAACGATGGTCGTGACCTGCTGCTGACCTTCCATCCGATGTTCGCGATCAATCGAATCGAGGAATACCAGCAGTCGTGGACGGCTCGATCGTTCGATCCTCTCGGCCCTTCTTGGTACGGCGTGCCGCAGATCCTGCTTAATTTGGGCATAACCGCGATGTTTCTGTTCTGGGCTCACAAGACGGTCAACTTCGCCGACGGAGATAAGAAGTTCATTCCGGTGAAGCCGAGTGCTTGACGTTCGCAACCTGAGAAAGGAATACGGGCCCTTAACGGCCGTGAACAATATCTCGTTCACGCTGCAGCCCGGGGACGTTCTTGGTTTCATCGGATCGAATGGCGCCGGCAAGACCACCACCATCCGCATGCTTGCGACCCTGCTCGAGCCGACGTCGGGAACAGCCGTGCTGAATGGCGTGGACATCCTTGGCAATCCGATGCTGATTCGGCGGATGATCGGCTACATGCCGGACTTCTTCGGCCTTTACGACGACGTCAAGGTGTGGGAGTATCTCGACTTCTTCGCCACGATCTATTCGGTTCCCAAGAAGCATCGGAACGAAGTCATCGAGAACGTCTTGGAGATGACCGACTTGACCATCAAGCGAGAGGCGATGGTCCAGTCGCTCTCTCGAGGCATGCAGCAGCGGCTCTGCTTGGCAAGGTGCCTCGTACACGATCCCTCTTTGCTCCTGCTCGACGAGCCTGCCAGCGGTTTGGACCCGCGCGCCCGGGCCGAGCTCAAGGAGCTCATCTCCGAGCTGGGCCGAATGGGAAAGATCGTCATTGTGTCCTCCCATATCCTCCCGGAGCTCGCAGGCTTTTGCAACATGGTCGGGATCATCGAGAAAGGCCAGATCCTTGCCTTCGGACCCGTCGACCAGGTTGTCAAGGGAATGCAGTCGGCCAGGATGATTCGGGTGCGCCTAATGAGCGACGTGGATGCTGCGGCCGGATTGATTTGCGATCACGAGGGCGTGCTGCACGTGGAGAGAGCGCACGATGGGGAAATCAGGGTTGAGTTTGCCGGCGATGCGATCCAGCAGGCCGATCTGCTCGAGGACCTCATAAAGGCGGGCCATCGAGTCATCGGATTTTCTGAGGAGCAGGCAGACCTGGAAGACGTGTTTCTTAAGCTCACAACAGGAGCGGTGCAATAGCTATGGCGACAGTACGAGATTGGGCTCGAGAGAACTTTGCCGTTTATGCGGATAACGCGACTTCGAGACGCGATTTTCGCGCGCAGCTGCGGGGCAACAGGTCCTTCATCCTATGGATGATCTACCTGGCCATGCTAATCGGCCTTGGCATGCTCAATTACAGCCAGAGCGTGGATCGAGGACAGGTCTCTGTCGTGCAAGCCCAAGCGTGGCTTCAAAACTTCTACGAGATGATCATGGTCCTGCTCGCCGCCATGATCACGCTCGTCGCCCCCGCGCTAGCCGCCACCGCGATCGTTATCGAGAAGGAACGCCGCTCGCTGGACCTGCTTTTTTCTGCTCCTGTTAAGCCGAAGGTGCTTCTCGTAGGCAAGATGCTGAGCGCCTACCGTTACACTTGGATGCTGCTCGTGCTATCGCTCCCTGTTACGGCCGTGTGCGTAGTTCTGGGCGGCGCCACTTGGAGTGAGGTCCTTGCCGCGTA
>JAXDKF010000126.1:0-2694 GCA_034667265.1 Fimbriimonadaceae bacterium | reverse complement strand
CGCGTTGTCCGCGAGCTCGTCCCGTTCAGCGTGATCGGATGACTCGGTAAAGGTCAAACTACACGCGATGTCGAAAGAAGCTGGCGTGGACCTCTCCAAGCTCTTGGAAGAATCAGGGGCCGTTCTCCATGGCCATTTCTTGCTGACGAGTGGTCGCCATAGCGATGTCTACTTTGAAAAATTCCGAGTGCTGGAACAGCCTCAGGTACTCAGCGCCCTCTGCCGGGAGATAGCACAGCACTGTGGATTCTCTAATCCAAAATCCAAAACCCAAAATCCAAAATCAGAGGTTGATCTCGTGGCCGGGCCGACGACGGGGGGCATCATCATCGCGTTCGAGGTAGCCCGGCAGATGAGCCTTCCGGCCATCTACATCGAAACAGAGGATGGTCAAAAGAAGCTCCGACGCGGAGCGCGCATCCCACCTGGCTCGCGGGTGCTGATCGTGGACGACGTCCTCACCACCGGCACGTCCACCCGCGAGGTCCTGGACGTTATCACCGAAGCGGGCGGCGTTCCCGCCGGCGTCGCCGTCCTGATCGACCGAACGGAAGCGCCGCTAGACTTCGGCGTTCCTCTTTTCGCAGCCCACAAGGTGGAAGCTCAGTCTTTTGCACCCCACGAAGTGCCTGACTGGCTCGATGCGATCCCCATAACCAAGCCCGGCACGCGCAGGTAAAACCCTTTGCGTGAGGAGGTACGCGGGCGAGGGTTTGCCGGTCGGTTGCCGAATCGCCGTGGTCGCTAACGACGCCTTGGGCAATTATGTCGTTTCCACACCTCTCTTGCAAATGCTGCGGGAGCGCTGGAATCCATCCGTGCTCCACTATTACTCGGGCACGCGCACGGAAGAGCTCTGGGCGGAGGATCCAAAAATCGATTGGGGATTTTGCCTTCACGGCAACGAACCTCATTTCACGGTGCTCAACGCTTTTGTCGAGACCGGCTCTCAGCCCTATGATCTCGTCATAAACCTCGAGAACACCGCCTGGCCCAAGTCGTTCACTGCCGTGGTCGCCGCTCTCAACACTTACGTCTGCGGTCCCTGTACAGGCGCTGATGGCCGCGGAGATCTCCCCTTCGAACAGGATCCGCGCGGAAAGCTCTGGGCCGACAAGGATTGGATCTCCGCCAATCTTCCCCTGAAATACTCCTTTCTCCAAACCGGGTTCATTGGAGAGATCTTCTGCCGGCTGGCCTATCTCGATGGTCCCATTCCGCCTTACGACTTGCCTTCCCACGACGTCACCATCGAGATCCCGGACGTTATCATCTCCACGGCCGCTAGCCTCACCGAAAAGCTCTGGCCGATTGAGAAGTGGGCTGAGATCATTCAGCGGCTAAAGACCCAGAACGTAACGGTTGGCCTCGTCGGCGCCAAACCCACGGCGCAGTCCCGGTTTTGGAAGGGTGCGGTGGAAGAAGACCAGCTCGTGGAGCGCCGCCTCGTAAAGGACCTCCGGGGAGCATTCTCTTTGCCTTCCGTGGTGGGTGTGCTCGCCAAGGCCAAAACCGTCCTCACGATCGACAACGGCATCTTGCACCTCGCGGTCGCCGCTAATGCTCCGACGGTAGGCCTCTATCGCTACGGTATCCATCGCCTTTGGGCGCCGCCCTACCCCAATCTCGAAGTGCTCACCCCGGAGGAGGACCAACCGGTGAGTGAGATCTCCGTCGACACGGTTTGGGAGGCGCTCCAGCGTGCCCTCTAGGCGCGTTCTCGTGCTGCTTAAGGGATATCTCGGCGATGCGGTCATGGCGACCCCGCTGCTTCATGCCCTTGCCAAGCAGGATGGGCTACAAGTCACAGTGCTAACCGAACCTGCCGTCGCCGATCTCCTGCAGCCCACGTTTCCATCCATCACCTTCCGCGCGAGCCGCAGCAAGAAAAACGTGTTCCGCCAAGCACGCGAGATGCGGAGCTGCAAGTTCGATACGGCTCTCGTCGTCAACCGGAGCTTTAGGGCCGCGATCGTGGCTGCGCTAGCGCGCGTGCCAAAGCGCATCGGCCACGCATACGAAGGCAGGCAGGTCCTCTTAACGCAGCAGCTTCGATACGATGAAGACCAGTTTGAGGCCGAATCCTATCTCGATCTCGCGCGAGAGGCTGGCTTTGCGCTCCAGTCCGTCCAGCCGTACCTCACCCCTCAACCTGATCTGATCGACGCCACCAAAGCGAAGATTGCAGACGCAACCGTTGCCATCCAGCCGGGCGCGCGCCACATCGATAAGCAAATCCCCATCTCGGTGATGGCCGAAGTCGTTCGGCACATCCAGAAGACCCATAAGGTGGCGATGCTCGGGGGCAGTGAGGAGCGTCCGCAAGGTCAGGAGCTCGCCGCATTGCTGGACGAGAAGCCCACAGACCTCATCGGGCAATTCTCGTTGCAAGAAACCGTTGCCGCTGTTTCCCAGTTCGATCTCGTGATCGGATCCGATACCGGCCTCATGCACATCGTCGCCGCTACCGGAACGGCCACCATAACCGCATTCGGCCCCACCAGGCCGACAAAGTGGGCTCACAACTATGCACCCCATCAGGCTGTGCCCGCTCCCGGCAAGAAAATGGCTGCTCTTCATGCCGAGCAGCTTCTGGAAGTCGTAGAACGTGTACTAGGAAGAAAATGAAGTTTCTCGCGCTCCTGGTGCTGGCGACCTGTGGCTCGCTGGCGCCGGGGAGCAACGCGATCATCC
>JAXDKF010000125.1:0-6264 GCA_034667265.1 Fimbriimonadaceae bacterium | reverse complement strand
TAGACGAGCGGAATCCATGTCTCCCACCGGCGCGCAAGCTCCACTCGATGCTCCCAACGTATGTCAAGCATGAGCGAGGCAAGCCCGCCAAGCAGGGCCAGTATAATAATTCTATTCAACGACCAGGAAAGGATGGATTTCACGATGCATTCCCAGATGAATTCACTTCCATCACCAGTGTGGCTGCTGACGGACGCGCACTAATGCTGCCGGATCGGAGAGGCCGTGTCTGTCCCTAGCCGCTCAGTTCGACCCCGCGAGTCGGCGACGCCACTGCGTGGCCGCGACACGAGGATTGGAACCAGAGCCGAAACTGCCATCACTCCCGCGATCACATGAAGCGCACCTTGATAAGAGCCGGTCGTCTGTCGCATGTACGCTATCATCCCCGGTCCAACAATACTGGCACAGCCCCAGGCCGTCAGCATCAGACCGTAGATCGGCCCAACATTTTTCGAGCCGAAATAATCAGCAGCAAACGCGGGCATGGTGCCGAAGCCACCGCCATAACACATGAGCACGACGAAAGCGACCATCGTCATCAATGTGACGGCGGTGATGCTCGGAAGAAACCAGAAGAGTAGAACTTGAACGACGAACATTACGAAGAACGTCGCTCGCCTCGTTATCAGGTCGGAAACCCATGCCCAGAAGACTCGCCCGAATGCGTTACCAATGCTCGCTATACCCACCATGCTCGCCGCTGCAATCGCGCTTACGCCAATCAACTCCTGAAAGATCGGCGCTTCCTGCGAGATGATTGAAATTCCCGCGAACGTATTCAGAAACAGAAGCAGCCAGAGCGCATACCATTGCCAAGTCTTGAGTGCCTCGCCGAGCGTGTAATCGCTTCGACTGCGTTGCGAAGTTTGCGAAGCAGTCGGCGTCCAGCCCTCAGGCCGCCATCCTTCGGGCGGATTCTGCATAAACAGGCTGGCGACCACAGTCACGATCAAATATGCGATGCCCAGATAGGCAAAGGTGTTCAAGACACCGACGCTCTGAATGAGTCGCGTCGCGACAGGGGCCGTAATGAGAGCGCCCGCCCCGAAACCACCAACGGCAATGCCGGTGATAAGCCCTCTGCGATCAGGAAACCATTTCACCAGGACTGCCACCGGAACGATGTAAGAAAGCCCCAGACCGACTCCGCCGATCAATCCATAACTGAGATATAACCACCACAGTTTGTTAGCAGAGAAGCTCGCCAGAAATACTCCGAGTCCATACAGTATGCCTCCGGTGATCGCCACGACGCGCGGCCCCTTACGATTCAGCCAGAGGCCGCCAAAGAAGGCCGCGATGCCCAGCACGAAAATGCTGATGGTAAACGTCAACGTTACTTCGGATATACTCCAACCGAATTGCCTGACGAGCGGGGCACGGAACACGCTCCACGCATACACTGCGCCCAGCGCAACCTGCATCAATACTCCAGCCGCAGCAATCACCCACCGATTAAGAGTCCGCATAAGTCCCTCCCTTAATTACTCCATCGTTTCATCACGATTTACTTTTGTGGTCAGGAACCTTCTCAATCAAATTTCTCCCGAACACCACCAGCAGATCGTTGAAAGCAGCCAGTCCGCGTCGAAAATCCTTATTCCAGAATGTGCTCATCAGTTTTAATAACCCCGGCGGTTTTGCTTCTTCGGCGTTGGCCTGAACCAAAGCTTTGGGGATGGCCCTGGTAAGATCGCTGAGCAAGGCAGGCTCGATCTCTCCGAGCGCCGTGACAAGCAAGAGCAGGTTGCGAGTCGCACGTACGGACTGTGCGCCGCTTCCCACGGCGACGACCTGCTCAAGAATCTTTTCGCTTCCCCCCAGCATTCCCCGCATCAGTTCAAGCACGCCGTGATCGTGCAGGCCCTGCAAGACCTCATATGAAGCCAGCACGGCTTCAGCGTGTTCCAGTGGCGCTTGCTGAAGGCGCGAATTGAGTTCCTCGCGCGGATCGCGTGACGGCAGTTGTAAAGGAATCGGTCGAGCCATCTTTTCTCCTCTCCTACCTCGCCTGCCTCGGCTGGATCTGCACGAGTTGAGGCCCCGGTGGGCGATAGTCCGCACGCTTCCACTTGCGCTCTACCTCCACTCCACTCTGCGGCGTCGGATGACCCCAGCGCGAGTTGGTCCGGGGCAACGGGTTTTCGCCCATCTCCGGCAACACCGTCATCTTGATCGAAACCTCTTTGTACGCGGGCGTATGAGTGACAGGATCGGTGTGGCTGCTCGTTAACAGATTGACTGGAGACTTGACCGAGTTCATAGGCATGTAGAGTTCTTTGCCATGAACTCGATCTGTCACCAAAGCGCGCACGCGGACTCTTCCGTAACGCGAAGTGAGTTGCACCCACCTTCCGGTTTGAATCCCACGCTCTGCGGCAAGTTCCGGTGAGACTTCGACAAACGTGTCCGGTGTTTTCTCGCGAATTCCTTCGGTTCGATAAGTCAGGTTGCCTTCGTGAAAATGTTCAAGCAGGCGTCCATTGTTCAGATGTAAATCAAACTCGGCATCGGGTTGCTCCGGCGCTTCCATCCACTTCAATGGAAACAGCCTTGCCTTGCCGTCGGGGAAGAAAAACTCTTTCGTGTAGAGCAAAGGCTGGTCGCTGCCGTCAGCGGCAACGGGCCATTGCAGCGACTTGTATCCCTCAAGCCTTTCATAGCTCACTCCTGCGAACAGCGGAGTCAGCGAAGCGATTTCCGCCATGATTTCCGAAGGGTGCTGGTAGCGCCAATCAGCGCCGAGATGATTGGCAACGTCCCGGATAATCTGCCAGTCGGGACGGCTTCCTGCCAACGGCTCGAACACTTCGTAAAGCCTCTGGATTCTGCGTTCGGTGCTGGTAAAGGTGCCTTCCTTTTCCAGACTAGGAGCCGCCGGCAAAATGACATCGGCATACTGGCAGGTAACGCCGAAAAAGACTTCCTGCATGACGAAGAACTCAAGCTTTGAAAACGCATCACTCACATAGTTCGCGTTCGAGTCAACGATGCTCATCTCCTCGCCGATAACGTACATCGCCTTGAGCTTGCCCTCTTCAATCGCGTCCACCATTTGGTGATTGTCGAGTCCCCTGGTTGACGGCAGCGTTACCTTCCAGGCCGCCTCGAAGCGCGAACGCACTTCCGCGTCATCAACGGACTGATAACCCGGAAGATTGTTCGGCATAGAGCCATTATCGCTTGCTCCCTGTACGTTGTTGTGGCCGCGCAAAGGGTATGAGCCGGTTCCGGGACGCATGTAATTGCCGGTGATGAGCAGTAGATTCGAGATCGCCGTTGAAGTGTCAGAACCCTGACTGTGTTGCGTGACACCCATCGCCCACAAAATGCAGACGCGCTCAGCCCCGGCGATCATGTGAGCCACCCTTTTCAATATTTCAATTGAGAGGCCACATCGTTCGGCGGCAAATTCCAATGTAAAAGGCTCCAGGCTGTTGCGATAGTCGTCAAAGCCATTCACCCATTCGTTAATGAAAGCTGTTTTCGCGAGTTCGTTATCAATGAGGTAGCGCGTGACCGCCGAGAGCCAGATGAGATCGGTTCCGGGTCTTGGGTGCAGGAAGACATCGGCGCGCCGCGCCATCTCATGCTCGCGCAAGTCCGAGACGATTAACTTCTGACCGTGCAGTTTGTGCGCCCGCTTCACGCGCGTCGCGATTACCGGATGGCTTTCCGCAGTGTTACTGCCGACAATGAGCACAAGGTCTGCCTGCGCTATGTCTGTAATAGAGCCTGAGTCTCCGCCATAACCGACGGTACGAAACAGACCCGCTGTTGCCGGTGCCTGGCAGTAGCGCGAGCAGTTATCTATGTTGTTTGTTCCGACTACGGCGCGAGCCAGCTTCTGCATCAGATAACTTTCTTCATTCGTGCATTTCGACGACGAGATCAGTCCTATCGAGTCCGGGCCATTCTTAGATTTGATCTCGGTCAGTCGCCGGGCCACGAGTTCAAGGGCTTCTTCCCAACTGGCCTCGCGAAATCTGTCTCCCTCCCGAATGAGCGGTTTCGTTAGTCTGTCAGTACTGTTGATGTGGTCCCAGGCAAACTTTCCTTTGACGCAGGTTGAGACCCCATTGGCCGGGCCTTCCAGAGGCTCGACTTTCAGGATGTGACGGTCTTTGGTCCAGACATCGAAGCTACAGCCGACTCCGCAGTAAGTGCAGACCGTCTTGGTTCGGCGAATGCGTGACTCGCGCATCGCCTCTTCCGCTTCCGACACGCGCATGATTGTGCCGTAGCCGGTTTCAGGCTCTATCCCTTTCACGACATCTATCATGCCCTCTAAGACCGGCTTCGGCAGCCCGGTGAAAAACCCTGCGTGACCGATCATTGACTTTTCCATGAGGGCGTTGCACGGGCAGACGGTTACGCAGTGCCCACACGAAACGCAACTCGACTCGCCAATCGTAGAGCCGCCGTCCCACAGCACGCGCGGATGCGGGTCTTCCCAATTTATCGAAAGCGTCTCGTTCACCTCCAGGTTCTGGCAGGCTTCGACGCAGCGGCCACAGAGAATGCATTGCTGTGGGTCGTAACGATAGAACGGATTCGTATGGTCTTCTTCGTAGGGTTTAGGTCGAAAGGGGATGTTCTGATGCTCGACAGCTAAGAGCTTCGTCGTGTTGTGAACCGTGCAGTTACCGTTGTTGTTGTCACAGACCGTGCAGTAGAGCAAGTGATTGCCGAGAATACGGTCAAATGCCTCTTTCTGCGCAGCGAAAGCTTCGCCAGATTTCGTCTCAACGATGAGTCCGTCTGAAACAGCAGTCGCACAGGCCCGCAACAGTTGACCGTCAATCTCGACCATACAGGTATCGCATGTTTGGATCGGTCCAAGCTGCGGGTGATAACAGATCTGCGGAAGTTTGCTGCGGCTACGGTTGATGACATCTATTAACCGCTCGCCCGCCTGCGCTTCCTGTACCACACCGTCAATCGTGACACTAATCATGAATCACGCCCCTTCAAACGCCTCTCTTTGATAGTGATCCGATGTCGCGAATTTAATAGCGCCTGTAGTAACGACGATAACGGCCACGGTTGTTCCTATGTCGCTGGATCAAGTAGCCGGTTCCGGCGCCCGCGCCAGTGCCAATCAATGCACCTCGCTTCCCACCTATCAGCGCGCCTCCAATCAACCCAACCCCGGCGCCGATGAGCGCTCCCTTGGCTCTACTGTGGTGCGGACCACGGTAGTAGCCTCGTGAGCGCCGTTGTGCGTTTACATTGAGAGTCCCGAATGCGCCAATTAACAGAACGATGCTCAGCAATGCAGCTATGGCTTGTCTATTTCGAAAAGTCATCTTCATTTCCAGCTCCTCCCTTATCCTCTCGACTCGAATCAGTAAGATTTCAATCACAAGACTGGCAAATGCACGCACTGTGCCGTGGGCCAGAAACTGCGAGAGCAAATGCAAACTGTGCCTAACTCAGAGAATCTATTGAAATGGCCGGAGAGTGAGGATTCTTTTAGATCTTGTTTCCCGGCAGGTGATGACCACCTAATGCCAGACGGTGATATTTGGACACTTGATTCAACGGGTCTCGTTCGCAGTTACTAATGTCGCTGAGAGACTGCCGCATTGAGGCGGCGACCTACCGGTAGTGTTGAAGAGCGCTGACGCGCAGTGTTGTCTTAAGCCGTTGTCTTAAGCTGCGACCTCTGACTTTACCCAAACGTTCGCGCGCGCGAACCTGTCGATCCCGTCAATCTCGTCTTGGCTCAACCGAAAGTTTGCTGCGCCCACAATCCCCTCGACCTGGTCAGGGCTTCTTCCGCCCACAATCGCGCCGGTCACAGCAGATAATCGTAGCGTCCACGCAATTGCTATCTCTCCCGCCGAGAGGCCGTGATGCCTGCCGATGTTCTTCAACAACTCCGCGAGCCAGAGGTTTCGGTAAAGCCGTGGTTCCTGGAACTCTGGATTATTCTTGCGCCAATCGTCTTCGGGAAAATTACTGATCCGTTCTTGCGTCATGCGTCCGCTGAGAAGCCCCGACATCATCGGTGAGTAGACGATCACGCCAATGCCGTTCCTTTCGCAGAAAGGCAGGACTTCATCTTCCACCTCCGGATGGATGAGTGAGTAAGGCGGTTGGAGTGAATCAACGCGGTTGATTTTCATCGCGCGCTGCAACTGTCCGACATTGAAGTTTGACGCTCCAATGTAACGAACCTTGCCCTCGCGCTTGAGCTCCGAAAGCGTACTCCACCCTTCCTCGATGTCGATGTCCGGATTGGGCCAGTGAATCTGG
>JAXDKF010000124.1:0-3270 GCA_034667265.1 Fimbriimonadaceae bacterium | reverse complement strand
GTGCGCGACGGATCTTTGACGACCTATGGCGAAGAGCGAGCCGACGGTTGGCCTCTGCTTCTTGCCCCCTACATCAAGTCCCGCGGTCTCTATGTGGATCCGGGCCGAGGCGACGTGAACGGTATCTTTGCCGGTCCGGCGCTTGCGACCAACGATCCCGGCTTCATCGCGACGAAGAACACCTATCGCAACCAGAGCCGATTCGTGATGTACGGCGTGAACTACCTGTTCGTGTCCCCGCTGCTGATCCCGCTCAGCAAGATGAGCGATGCCACTCCGACGGACTTCATGTCCGGCGAGTCGCACACGTTCACCGAGGCTGACGATCCTTCGGGCACGATCTTCTACACGGAGTCTTCACGAGGCTTCGTTCCCACCACGCCTACCGACACGGTCGGCGTGCTTGACACGACCCGAGGCTTCTTCGGCGTTAACGCGCCTGGTCTCTGGAACGCTCTCGCAGGCTCCACCATTCCTTATGTCATCTTCTGGGGTGGCACGGACTGCTCAGGCGACTGGTGCGGCGACTACCTGCCTTCACTCGCAGGTCGACAGAAGAACACGAACTGGGTCTACATCGGATACAACGATGGCGCCAACGCCACGTTCCTCGATGGCCACGTCAAGTACATGAAGGATGCTGCTCTCGCAGCTGGAACCGACTACCTCACCGCTACTCCTCAGGACGGCGGCACGACGGCATTCGGCGGCGGCGCGAACATCACCAACAAGGTTCCTTATCTTTGGAACCTGACTGCCAACTACTACGGTGCGTAAGAGTTGGAGATATGTCCTCGGCTCCCCATAAGGGGCCGAGGGCAACAGAGCACCACGATCCATCTCAAGGGAATAGCGGGTGCGGGTCCTCTAGCAGGGTCCGCACCTTTTATCTGTCAGCTTGTCTCGAGTTGAGCAAGTTCTTTGGCCAAGCAGCTCTCCGTATGGCTAGGCGCTAGATGTGAACAGGCTGCACGGGAAGTCTCACGCTCAGGTCACCCAGATGCTCGGCAGGTCATCCTCACTGATCGACAGCATTATCCGCGTGACTCAAAGATGACACGTTACAGCGAGACGCACGTGGAGCTGGCCGGTCATAGTCCTTCACGGCTGCCCCTTCTGCGTAGTCGCGTATAGGCGTCCCGGAGGCAGTGCTTAAGCCTAATGATCGCCGACGGCGACAGGCTGACCGTTCGTGAGCGTTAGATCCTCGTCTTCCACCGCGAGTTTTCGCTCCGCGTTGGCAAGAGCGTGAAGCTTCTGCCTCACTTTCTTGAAGAGGTCGTTACGCTTTTCCAGTCCCGTTTGTGAAGGCGTGTCCGCCTCCAGCGTCATTTCCAGCTCGTTCCACCAAGACATCATCCAACCGCCGAGATCGTCCGGCATGTTGGGGTCGGTCAGCTGCGCTGGTATCTTCCCGTATGCGTAGCCCAACGATGAAACCAGGCCCGCAGCGGTGCGATAGCGCAGGAGCGCTTCCTGCTCTCGCGTGGAGATCTCAGCCAGCCGTTGAAGTGGTGCGTTTCGCGTCGTGCGATAAGCCAGCATTAGGGAGTAAACGCCCGAGTAGTTGCGCGCATCGGTCTCGAGCTCGTTAAGCTTGGCTCGCATTTCGCCGAGAACCCCCAGCCGCTCCATCTTTTCATCTTGCTGAGCGTGCTGCTTTAGGAGCTCGCGATCGACGAAGCCGTTGGCCGCTGAGCGATAATCGCCGGCCCTTCCAGGCCCTTTCTGTATGGCCTTGGCCACGAGGTACGCGATAAATCCGGAGAGTAACGCGGCCGCGAGCAGCATCAGCGCGGGCAAAGTGGACGACCGCTGGGAGTCTTGTACGCCCTTCGCGATCTTGTCCATGTCCGCCGCCATCCGATCCAGCGCGGGCGACTCAAAGGAGGGCGCCTTGGCGCCCTGCGAGGCTACCGTCTTGGAGAGATCGTCTATGCTGGACCTTAGCCTGCGTATCTCTTGGCGGGCCACAGGGTCCTGGGTGGATGCGGCTGGGCCTTGGGCTAAAGCGCCGGCGGCCGATACTGCTAACAAAACCAACGAACAAACGAAGTGAGTGCTACGGGCGACTAGCATCAGTTAATCAAGACGCGATATCCGCGTTCTCCAAGTCCATATTGGCACGTCTAACCCCGTACCACGTGAATTGGCACGGATAGTGCCTGTAATTTGCTGAGGGATCCCGTATGCGAAGCTTTTTGCCTTCCAGGCTTGAGCTGCCGAACAACCATCGCGCCATCCAGCTTCAGTTTATAGGCGCGGGGTTTGAGATGTCCTTCTTCGAAAACGGCCATCCCGTAACGCGCCCCCTATCCGTCACGGCGGGCCAGCTTCGCCAAGTGTCGATCGATCTACGCCCCGTAGAAATCCAGCCTTTGAAGCTGCTCTACCAGGATCGCTGCGTGGTCATGGAGCTCAGCGACCGCATTTGGGCACGTGTCCCCGACGTTGAGTTCATGAGGCTGCTGGACTTGGCTGTCGACGGCCAGGGCCAAGGCATCGACCTCACAAAATAACGGCTCCTTTGCCTGGCCGGGGTCAAATTCGACCGGCGTCCGTATTTCTAGGGCTTGCACGCCACCGGATTCTAAGGGAGAATCAAATAGAAATGCGGGAAGCGAGCGTTGGAAGCGGCGTTGCTGTTGACGCGCACGGCTCCGCATGGGACGGGGAAGAGCGCTACCGGCTGCTATTTGAGGCGGGGCATCAGCTAACGAGCACCCTGGACCCCACTGCCGTCTGTGAGCGACTCAGGAGCCTCGTCTCCCGGGCGATGCCCTGCGATGGGATCATCGTTTCTTCGTACGATGGCCTCGAAGGCCTGATCCGGTGCGAATACGCGTATTCAGGCGGTCAGGTGCTGGATGCGGTGTCTTTGCCGCCGCTCCCTTTGGGACCTCCCGGTTCCGGCATGCAGAGCGAGGTGATCCGCACTGGCAAGCCTATGCTCTTTGGGGACGTCGAGAGACGGGTCCAGTCCTCGAAAACAAAGTACGTCCTGGCGCTGGCAGACGGGACGGTTCGCGACCTCTCGAAGTCCAGCCCGGTCCCCACCCAGTGCGCCCTCATGGTGCCCGTGATGCTCGATGGCGACGTGACGGGCGTCGTCCAGGTCATGACGGACACGCCTGGAGCCTACGGGCCGGAGCACCTGGAGCTGCTGGAAGGCATCGTCCTCATGTTAGGAGCGGCCATCCAGAACTCTAAGCTGTACTCCAAGGTGAATCAGGAGCTCGCTGAGCGACTGAAGGCGGAGCAGGCCCTAGC
>JAXDKF010000123.1:0-3426 GCA_034667265.1 Fimbriimonadaceae bacterium | reverse complement strand
TTTCGAGCTACTCTAATGTGGCGTTCTGAAGTTGCATTGCAATTTCATTGACCGTTGGAGAGGGAGATAGCCTTGAAACTTATTCGCCTATTTGCATTGGGAGCCTTGCTCCTGCTAGCCCACCTTGCCGCGTTCGCACAGTCGTGGCAGCCGCTTGTTCATCAGCCATCCTTTTCAGCGGGAGTTCCACTGCTGCTCACCGATGGCACGATCATGGTCCAAGACGTAGGCACCAGCAATTGGTGGCGACTTAGACCAGACGCGAACGGTAGCTACGTTAACGGCACGTGGAGCAATTTGCCGCCGATGCCTTTCGGCCACGCGCCTCTCTACTATGCTTCTGCGGTCCTCGCCGACGGAAGAGTCATCGTCATAGGCGGCGAGTACATCAACTTCTCTGCGGTGTGGAGCAACCTCTGCTCGGTCTACGATCCAGTTCTGAACTCGTGGTCTTCGTTCGCGCCGCCGGCAGGATGGACCCAAATCGGCGACGTCCAGTGCACCGTTATGCCGGACGGCAAGCTGTTTCTGGCAGCGCTGGACAAGCGCACCGCCATGCTTAACCCAGCGACCATGACCTGGACAGCGGTCGGAACGGGCAAGCTCGACAACAACAACGAAGAAGGCTGGACCCTCCTTCCCGACGGCACCGTCCTGACGGTGTGCTGCTTCGCCCCGAACAACGCTGAGAAGTTCATTCCCTGGAACAACCAGTGGGTTACCGCGGGAACTACGCCCGCGACGCTTCCGGACGCGGGATCGGCAGAGATCGGCCCTGGCGTGTTGATGTTCGACGGTCGAGTGTTTTGCACAGGCGCCACGGGCCATAACGCCATCTACACACCCCCGGCCACGCCTACGGACCCTGGCACGTGGGCGGCGGCGCCCGACTTCCCGCTGAACGCCTCCAGCCAGCAGCTCGACATCGCCGACGGTCCTGCGTGTCTCCTTCCAAACGGCAAGGTCCTGTGTGCAACCAGCCCGGGAATCTTCAACGCCGGATTGGTGCTCTTCGAATTCAACGGAGTGTCTCTCGCACTCGCGCCCAATGTTCCAAACGCGGGCGGCGATCCCTCCTACGTGTGCAACATGATCATGCTGCCCAACGGCCAATTGATGATGACGGACTTCAGCAGTGACGTCGAGGTCTACACCCCCAGTGGAGGACCGCTAAATGCCTGGCGTCCGACGATCACAACCGTGCCGGCGAACGTTTTGCCAGGGCTTGGCTACGTGATCTCCGGCACACAGTTCAACGGCCTTTCGCAAACGTCGTTCTACGGTGACGACGCCACCAACGCCACGAACTACCCAATCGTGCGCATCACGAATAACGCGAGCGGCCACGTGTTCTACTGCCGCACGTCGAACCACACCAGCATGGGAGTTGCGACCGGCGGCTTGGTGGTGTCCACGAACTTCGTGGTGCCCGCGGCCACCGAGACCGGCGCGTCCACGATCCAAGTGGTTGCAAACGGCATCCCATCCGCCACCACTGCAATCACCGTCGGAGGCACGACCTATACGCAATCGATCAGCATCTTGCCCACGAGCGTGACCGGCGGCAGCCCTGCGACCGGCACTGTCACCCTATCCACCGCGGCGCCTGCAGGCGGAATCACTGTGAACCTGTCCAGCAGCAATGCGGCAGCCTCAGTGCCTCCTACGGCGACCGTTACGGCAGGAAACACGACGACCACATTCCCCATCTCGACGGCGAACACCGGTTACTCGTTCATCAACGCGACTATCACGGAAAGCTATGCCGCAGAGGCCAATCACACTGCCGTCTTGCAGGTGCGTCCCGGCAACATCTCGCAGTTCATCGCGCAAACGATTCCGACGACCATGACTGCGGGCCAGACCTATCCTGTGTCCGTCCAGTACAAGAACGTTGGAACGACGACCTGGGACACACTCCACGGATACAAGCTGCAGAGCAGGAATCCGACGGACAATACGACCTTCGGAAGCAATCGGCTGGTCAAGACAGGAAACCTCGCACCCGGAACGACCGGCACGTTCAAGGCGAACCTGGTTGCGCCGACGACACCCGGCGTCTACAACTGCCAGTGGCGATGCATTCAGGACTCGCTGAATTTCAACTTCGGCCCGTCCTCGCCTAATGTGGCGGTGAATGTGGTGCTGGCTGCTGACGCGGCGCGCTTCATCGGCTACTCATCGGTGCCAACGTCGATCCCGGCCGGGACGAGCTTCTCTCCCACTATCACGTTCCGCAACGTCGGGACGAACACGTGGACAACCGTTGGAGGATACGTGCTGAAGAGCAGGAATCCCTACAACAACACAAAGTGGGGTACGAGCTCGGTCGCCCTTGCCGGCCCGATCGCACCAGGTGCGAACGTGAGCTTCACGCCGACGTTCACCGCACCCATCACCCCTGGCACTTACCAGTTCCAATGGTCGATGATCCATGGCGCCACGCTCTTCGGAGACGTTGGAGCCAACATCGTAATCACGGTTACGTGAGGTGAGATTCAGGATCCAGGATCAAAAGATGGGAGGACATTGGAGCCTCCCATCTTGCATCTTGAATTGAGCCTAAAGCTGAAAGTTCTGCCCGAGGGTGGGGATGGAGAGCTCCCAGCCGAGCTCCTCGCGGATCTTGGCCGCGAGCGCGGCTTGCGCCGGCGGCTCCCCGTGAACGATGAACGTGCGCTTCGGCGGCTGCTTAAAGTTGCGGAGCCACGCCAGCATTTCGCCCTGGTCGGCGTGCGCTGACAATGCGTTTAGCTTGTCGATTTGCGCCCGCACCATCACTTCGTGACCGAGAACGCGCACCTTGGGCTTATGCTCTATCAGGTCTCGCCCCAGAGTCCCTTGCGCCTGATATCCGGTAAACAGCACCGTCGTATTTGGATCGTTCAATCTGCGGAGCAAGTGATGCACGATGCGCCCACCGTTGGCCATGCCGCTTCCGCTAATGACCATCATGGGCCCCGTCTGCGCGTTGAGGGCCTTGGACTGCTCGCGGTCTCGGACGTAGACCATGCCGCGCGGCTCCATCAAGTTCAGATTGTGTTTGCTCGCTAGCTCGATCTCGGCGTCATGCTCGTCCACGCACTTCGCATAAACATCGCTCACGCTGGTCGCCATCGGGCTGTCGACGAAGATCGGGATCCGGGGCGCCCTTCCCTGCTCCTGGAGCACCGAGATGTAATACAGAAGCTCCTGGGTTCGACCGATCGAGAATGCAGGCACCAGCAGGCAGCAGCCGTTCGTGAACGTATCGTTCATGATGCGCTCCAGCTTGTTCATAGGGTCTTCCTTCTCGTGAAGGCGATCGCCGTACGTGCTCTCGATGGTCAGGTACTCGGCGTACTCCACGATCGTCGGATCTTTGATGATCGGCGTGTTGAAGCGCCCGAGGTCTCCCGTCATGAGGATCCGCTCGCCGTTCGGAAA
>JAXDKF010000122.1:0-14153 GCA_034667265.1 Fimbriimonadaceae bacterium | reverse complement strand
GTGCCGACCAACGTCAACCACAGGCTCTCTCCTGACGTTGCCTTACACTCGGGCGGCGCGTCGGGCGCGTATCAGTTCTACTTCAATGGAGCCCTGACCTCGGCCTACACGGGCACCAGCTTTGCCTGTCCCGTGTTCGCCGGCAGCCTTGCCGCCGCTGAGCAGAAGATCATCGCCAATGGCGGGCTTCCTGCAAACGGCGCGGGCAAGCGGCGCTTCGGTCGCATCCAGGACCTGTTCTACACGCAGAACGGGCGATCCGACGCATGGTTCGACATCACGTCAGGCAGCAACGGCACTCTTCCGGATAGCACTGCCTCCAGCGCGCATGCGGGCTGGGACTACTGCTGCGGATGGGGCGCTATCAACTTCGACGCGTTCGTGGCTTCGGTAGCCGGTGGCGGTCCAACGATTCCTGCAGCTCCGACGGGTTTGACGGCGACCGCCGGCAACGCTCAGGTCTCGCTAGCGTGGACGGGCAGCTCCGGCGCAACGAGCTACAACGTGAAGCGCGCTACCGTCAGCGGCGGGCCTTACACAACTGTCGGGTCTCCGACGGCCACCTCCTTCACCAACACGGGCTTGACGAATGGAACCACCTATTACTATGTGGTGACCGCAGTCAACACTGCTGGTGAGAGTGGAAACTCGAACCAGGCGTCCGCGACGCCTTCGGCGGGTGGCGGCGGAGCTCAGCAGCTCCTGCTCAATCCCGGCTTCGAGAGCGGAGCGGTCAACTGGACCCAGACTGCGGGCGTCATCGATAGCTCCGCCGGCGAGGCCGCTAGGACAGGCTCCTGGAAGGCATGGCTTAATGGTTATGGCACCACGCACACGGACTCGGTGTACCAGCAGGTCGCGATTCCGTCGACTGTCACAACCGCGACGCTCTCGTTCTGGCTGCACATCGATACGGCCGAGACGACCACCACTACGGCTTACGACACGTTGAAGATCCAGATCCGCAACTCCGCCAACACGGTGCTTGCGACTCTCGCGACGTACTCGAATCTTAACAAGAATACGGGTTACGCGCAAAAGACCTTCGACGTTTCGGCCTACAAGGGGCAGACCATCCGGGTCTACTTCCTTGGCGCCGAGGACTCCTCACTGCAGACGTCGTTCGTCGTTGACGACACGGCTCTGAACGTCCAGTAGAACCATCAATGGGCGGGCTCGCAAATGCGAGCCCGCCTCCTTTTTGCGTGACGACGCCACTGCCTCGGCACGCCGAACTGGAACTCCTGCCAACGCGTAGGGACTCCCGCCGTGTTGAGGCTAAGAAGCCCCAGCCGAGCCTACGGCTGCTTCGCTGCAAGCCGCCTGCTCGTAGGAAGACGTGGCTATGGCGAGCAAATCACTCGGCCCGTTCCCCAAAACCTTGCGCTGGCGCGATATCATCGCTCGCGCTGGGGCGCCTAGTGCCGTCGAAACCTCGGATCGCACGCTGACGTACATGCTCGCTACCTACGATGTCCTTACCAAGGATCCAGAGGCGCTGAAGGCAATCACATTCTTAGTCGCTCTGCCGGTGGCCACGCGCGATCAGAATCCATCAAAGGCCTTGGCAGAGCAATTCGGGATCTCAGTCTCCGAGGATCCTTCAGCCGAGGAACTCCTATCCGCTTTCGACGCCTTCCTGCCAGGCGAGCACCTCGCCAAGTTAGCTGTGCGATCGACACTGGTCGAAAGGCTAGAAGACCGTACGCAAGGCGCGGCGCTCTTCAGCGCCGACTCGTGGCAGGTCTGGCGGGACTGCGACGCGCGCAACTTCTGCGACCTCGCTCGCCAGTTCTACACCCATTTGAACGAGCAGTACTTCATGCAGGCTCTTGCACAAGAGAACCTAACGACAAACAGAGAGGAAGTCGATCGCTTTGCCCACGAGGCTTCTCTGATCACTCGCGCCTTCTCCGCGCGCTGGTTCAATGCATGCGCGCGCTACGAGGTGCCCGAGGAAGGCAGCATCCGCTGGTATCTGGGCCACTGCCTGGGCAAGCTCGATCTCGAGCTGTCGCGAGAGATGTCCGACTGGGTCGAGCCGACCGGCAATCCTTGGAAGCGGCGTCGAGCCCAAGCGGCCGCCACATTGGATCTGTAAACCTCGACCGCCGCTCGGGTCATGGTGCTAGGGCACTCGGATCTGATTGCCGTACTTGTCCAGCCACTGGTCGAACGACAGAAGCTTCGGATTCACCGACCGCGCGAAGTCCACGTCGCGGGTTTGACCGAAGTGGTTTTCAAAGTCGCGATAGTACTGAAACATGTTTCCAAGATCTTCCGCACCGGGAAAGCCCAGAGCACGGTACGCGTCCGGTTCGACCGCCCTGTAAGTGACCGGCTGGCCGATTGCCTTGGAGATGCCTTTCGCCATCTGCTCTCCGGTTAGGTGCTCGCCGGCTACCCCTACCGTCTTGCCGATCAGGTCTGGGCGCTTGAAGATGCCGAGTGCCGCACGACCAATGTCCTCGGATGCGATGCCGGCCATCTTCTTATCTGCCAAGGGGAATGTCAGATACAGATTGCCATCCTCTCCGCGTGCAGGACCCGAACCGAAGTGGATGAAGTTATCCCAAAAGAAAGTCGTGAGCAGCAGCGTTGCAGGCACGTCTTTGAAAAACTCGTCCGCTTGTCCCTTCGCATCAAAATGCGGGACCTTATAGTTGCCGCCGATTGTGGGCATCCTGTTGTCGTCCAGCGGCACGTGCTTTCGTGTGTCTTCGAGCGTGGACCAGATCACATGCTTCACGCCGGCCGCTTTCGTTGCTTCAGCCTGCGTCTTAGCGTTTTCCGTTTCTCTCTCGGGTGAGTAGTGGTTCCAGAAGAAGGTTACGCAAAACGCCCCGTAAGCCCCTTCGAAAGCTTTCTTCAGGCTCTCCGGATCGTCGACGTCACCCTTGACGACTTCGGCGCCCAGCTTGGCCAGCGCCTTTGCTTTATCCGAATTTGGATCGCGTGTAATGGCTCTAGCGGTGAACTCTCCGGAGGGGTCTTCGAGGATCGCTCGCACGAGTCCTCCACCCTGCGCGCCGGTAGCGCCAACGACTGCAATGATCTTCTTCTCAGGCATGGCTTATTATATTTCTACATGGAAGTATCGCTAGCAACGTCCTTGGAAGAATGGGCCCTTGGACGCGCTTATCGCCCTTCTAGGATTGCGCTCAGGCTTTTGGGATCGTCAACACTCCGCGCTCCCGTATGTCGTTGGAAGATGAGCCGACCATCACATCGAAAGTCGCTGGCGTGCTTGTCCGTCGAAGGTCTGGCCCAAGTGGATAGAGGTGTTCTCCGATCGCGAACTTCACTTCTTTCCTTTCGCCTGGCTGCAAGAACACACGCTGAAAAGCGTGCAGCTCCTTGAGTGGCCGTACAACCGGCGAGATCTGCTGGTGGACGTAAAGCTGAGCAACCTCCGCGCCCGGCCGATCTCCCATATTCTCCAGGGTGACGGAAACTTCGGACCCACCCACCTTCAACTCCGAATATCTGAACGTCGTATACGAGAGGCCATGCCCGAACGGGAAGAGCGGATCGCCTGTGCTGTCCACGTAACCGTAGCCGCGGCCGGAAGGCTCGTAGTTGTAGTAGAGGGGGCACTGCCCCACCGTTTTTGGAAAGGTGATCGGCAGCTTTCCGCCAGGATTGTTATCGCCGAATAGAGTTTCCGCAATCGCCGCCGGCCCCTCTTGGCCCGGATACCAAGCATCCAAGATGGCCGGCACGCGGTCGATCCACTTCTCCATCGTCACCGGAGCGCCCGCCACCAGGACCACGATGACTGGTTTGCCCGCATCCGCCGCCGCCGCGATCACTCGCTCCTGGTTTCCGGGTAGGTCCAGAAAGGCTCGATCCTGCCCCTCGCCCTCGCGAATTCCGACGAACACTACGGACGCATCCGCTGCTTTGGCCGCCTCTAAGATGTTGAATTGGAACGTGAACTCGTCAGTGGCGATCTGCCAGCCAAGCTTAATGCTGGCCTGGCCTCCGCCTTCGTAATACTCCACTCGGATCGGTACCGGCACACCAGCTTTCATGGTCACTTTTCCCGTCACCGTTGATGCAGCATGATCCGACCAGTTTTCGGCCAGCAGCTTGTCGTCGACGTACACGCGCACGCCGTCGTCAGAGGTGACCGAGATGTCGTATTCCCCCGTTTCGGGTGCAGTGAGGGTTCCCGTCCAAACTGCCGAGAAATGGTCCTTTGGCACCTCTGCGGCTGGCGCATCGTCGATCCAATCGAAATCGATGTTCCTATCCGTACGAGTGAGTGCGGGTGCGCCTTCGAAGTTTTGATTGGCCCAGAACTCCGCTTTTAGCCCAGACCCAAATGCTTCCGCCGGAATAGTCGGCAAGGGCGAATTGGGGTTCACTGAGCAGCCCGGTAGGAAGTCGAACTCCACATTGGGTGCGTGGCGCTCAAGGCCCTCCAGGATGCTGATTTGGCTTCCCGGATTGCCGCTATAGCCGCCCAGCGGCACGGTCCCATTGGCGAGGTCACCAAACACGGCGATCCGGCCCTTCTTTGCCAACGGAAGCACGTCATTCTCGTTCTTGAGAAGCACCATCGCCCTGCGTGCAGCTTCCAAAGCAAGCTCTCTGTGCGGCTGGGAGTTGGCAGTCGTGGCTGCGACGGCCGGGTCGACGAACGCGTCGTCGAATAACCCGATCTCAAACTTGACGCGCAAAATGCGGGCTACGGACTCGTCCAATGTCTTCATCGAGACGAGGCCGTTCTTCACCGCATCCTCGAGGGGCTTGCCGAACATGTAAACGCCTGGATGTTCTGCGTCCATGCCAGCGTTGAGCAACAGCGCGGCCCCTTTCTCCTCGGTATCGGCTTGATGGAACCGGCCATACACGTTTCCCGCCGCGCCCCAATCGGAAACGACATAGCCCGTAAATCCGAGCTGCTTGCGGAGCACATCGGTAAGGAGCCATGGATCGGAGGCTGTCGGTATTCCGTTCAGCGCGTTATACGAGCACATGATGCTGCGAGAGCCGCCGTCCCGGATGCAGGCCAAGAAAGGCGGCATGTAGATCTCGAAAAGCTGGCGCTCCGAGATGTGTACGGAATAGCTGTCGCGCCCACCATCGCCCACGTTGGCGATGTAGTGCTTGGGCGTAGTGACGATGCCTGCCTTCTCGAACGCGCTCACGAAAGCGACGCCCATCTTGGAAGTGAGGAGCGTGTCCTCGCCGTACGTTTCCTCCACCCTGCCCCAACGCGCGTCGCGGCACACGTTGATCACCGGCGAGAGCACCTGGCGGATGCCTTGAGCCCTCGTTTCTTCAGCGATGGCTTTCGCGACCTGATGCACGAAATCCGGATCCCAAGTCGCAGCCAGGCCGATCGCCTGAGGAAAGCTGGTGTGGCCGTTGTCGATGAGGCCGTGCAGAGCTTCCTCGTACGGCATGATCGGGATGCCTAAGCGAGAACTTTGCGCCATGCGCTGAAGCTCATTCATGCGCTGGGCCAAGGCTTCTGGCTTCAGGCCGCGCAGCGGATACACGGGATAGAAACCGAACCCGGTGGTTTTCAGGGGCTGTTCGTAAACCTCCGGATTGGAGTCGCTTCGCAACTGGGCGATATTCTCCGAGGTCGTCATCCGCTGGAGGAGGTCCAGCACGCGCGCGGCCACATCGAGCTTTGGGTTTTTGTAGGGCGGAGTTTGGGCGTCCACGATGGCTCCGAACAGAAATAAAGCGGCGAGAACAGCCGATCCTCTCACGTGATGGACACTACCTGGTGCACAAGGGCTGAGCCAGAGCGACGGAACCGCCAATGAGGTAAGGAACACCAGCCTTCTCTAACCGGCTGCAGAAGTCTGCTGTAACCTCAGCGAGATTCACTGGACTGCGGTTTCCTCAGGTGCTCGGTGACTTTGCGAAGCTGCCGGCCGAATTCCATTCGGTCAAACACCATGGCAAGGCTCTCTTCGGGCGTTTTCGCTCGGAGAAGTTCGTACAGCTTGTTTTCCGCTTCGATAGATGTGTCTAACAGACCAAAGCGATCTCTACGCATGTCGACTAAATTATGACGTTCAAATACACGCGGTGAATAACCAGTGGATAAGCCTAGCTCTAAGCTGATCTGAGAGCCTCCGAACTTCCCACGTGAATTCGCACTCTGTACCTATAATAGGTAGACAGACGTGCACTACATCCTTCACCTCGTTTTAGAGGGCTTTTTTGCCCGCCGATGCGACCCTGACCGGCGCAATCCAATCGCCATCGTGCGCGACGGCCTCGTGCTCGACGTGAACCTGGCAAGCCGGAAACGGGGGATGTCCGTGGGGATGGAAACCCGCACCGCGCGAGCCGTAGCCCATGACGCCGAGTTCATCGAATGGGAAGAGGACCTTTATGAGGATGACCAGCGCCAATGGCTGGACCTCTGCACGGATTTCACCGGCATCATCGAACCCGAGGACCAGAACTCGGTCTTCCTGGATCTCAGCGGCCACCCGAACCCGGTCGATGTCTCCGAGAAGCTGGTCCGCACGCTGGTCAAAGAGACTGGCCTGCATGTGCGCTACGGCGCGGCGCCTAGCAAATGGATCGCAAAGCTGTCCTCGCGGGAAGGAGACTGCGGACTGGCTGCGCGCGATGCGGCCGCCTTCCTCTGCGGCTTGACCGTGTCCAAACTGACTCCGATCAGCCTAGAGCACCGCGAGCGGCTGAATTTTCTCGGCTACCGGACGATCGGGCAGATCTTGGACATCCCCGCCGAGGTTCTGCGGCAGCAGTTCGGCCCCGAAGGGATGCTGATCGCAAAGGCCGCGAAGGGCGATCTGTTCCAACCCGTTCGCGCGGTGTATCCGCAGGATTCGCTCATCGAGACTTTCATCTTCGAGGGGGCTATTGAGTCGCTGGAAACTCTCGATCTCGCTTTGAAAGAGCTCGCCTGGCGAGTGTCCGATCGGCTTGCGAAAATGAACATGCAGGGGCAGGAGCTTTCGGTTTCGGTCGAGCTGGAAAACGAAGATATCAAGAGACAAAAGCGTAAGTTCTCAAAGCCGATCTATAACAAACCCGGCGCTCTTTCCTCTCTGCGCCTGATAATAGCAGACCTCCTGGAGCCCGACAACTCCAAAATCCCAAATCCAAAATCAGCAATTGCCGCGGTACGTCTTTGCCTCTCCAACCTCCAGCAGAACAAGGAGAAGCAAAAGGAGCTGCTGGGCCACGGCCGCACCAAAGATCAAAGTGCCTTCAATCACGTGCGCACGGTCTTCGGCGATAAGTCAGTTCAGCTTGGAAGCGAGATCGCCGTGCCCAGGCGGGTGAGGGTTCTCAGGGAGTGGAAAAATGCCACCGGCTGGAGCTGAGACCCTTGCCCTCTGGCGGGAAGTGGGCCAGTGGTGGGCGGATGAGCCGCAGCTCGAGGTGCATCGATTCATCGATGGCAAGGGCGTCCGGCGTCAGGAAATGCGCAAGCTTTCCGCACTGAATCCCGTACACAACAACGTCCAAGGCGCTTACCAAGAAGACTTCAAGGAGGAGATCTGCCTCCGAGTCGAGAGGGCCAGAGACGACAAGGTCGCGCGTGCCTGCGGTCTGCTCCCCAACCCAGACTTTTCCGGTTTCATCATCGATCCCACTCAGCAGCGCTACTCCGCTCTGCATACGTATAGCGGCTACGCCTTCGGCAAGAGCACGTTCATGGCCGCGGAGCTCGCGGCGGTTGCCGGACAGCGGGGATACAAGGCGGTTCTCATCGCCGATCCCTTCTCTCTGACAGGCGCTGTTGAGTTCTGGAAAACCGCAAACACCTGCGGCGTGCATCCGCTCATCGGGACGAGCTTCGAGATGGCGGATGGCGGCACGCTGGTGCTGGTCGCACGGAATAAAGAAGGCTGGAAAAATCTCTCGCGCCTGATCACCGCGTGCCATCTAGAAGAGCCACGTCTCTTCCCTCTTTGCACTTGGGAGCGACTTGAGCGCTATGCAGAAGGACTGCTCTGCTTGACAGGCGGCGACTGCGGACCGGTCAACCGCCTGCTGATAAAAAAGGAGAACGCGCAAGCAAAGGCACTACTAAAGAGATTGGCCGCGCTCTACGGCCGCGAGAACGTCTTTGTCGAGATCGAGAGGACATACCAGCCGTGGGAGATCACGGTCAACAAGCTTCTTCTCGAGCTTGCCTCTGAGATGCGGCTCACGCCTGTCGCCGGTAGTCAGATCACTCATTCCAAACCCGAGCATTTCGTTGCGCAGGACACGCTCGTATGCGTCGAGACGCTGTGTCTAATCGACGAGATCGTCGGTCGCAAGCCCGTTCGAGATCCTGCCCAACCGCAGATCACCGCAGCCCCTCAACGCGCGCTTAACGCGGAACGCTATCTGCGCTCGGTGGAGCAGATGGAAAGGCTTTACTCAGATCGCCCCGACCTGCTGGCCAATACGGAGATCCTGATCGAGCGATGCGAGAAGGACATCTTGCCCGGAAGAACCGAGCTGCCTGAGCTCTATCCCAACGAGCCAGGGGTCCTCATCGCAGAAACCTATATAGCAGCTAAACGACTGCATCGCAAAATCAAGCCGGATTTAAAAGTGAGGTTGGACATGGAGCTCGACCGCATCATCAGCGGCGGGTTCGCAGGGCATTTCTTGATCGCTTGGGATATGTGCAAGTGGGCAGTCGATCAAGGCATCCTCCTGAGCGGCAGAGGGTCGGTCGTAGATTCCGCGGTGGCCTATTGCCTGGGTCTCTCTCGCATTGACGCCTTTAAGCACGACCTCCACTTCGACCGCTTCCTTCCCGAAGACGGCAGCAAGCGCCCGGACATCGACATTGATTTCGAAGCACGCAGGCGAGATGACGTGCGCAACTACCTCGTGCGCAAATACGGCGATGCGCACGTCGCCACTGTCGGCGCGACCGGCACCTACTTCACGCGGGGCATCGTGCGAGAGGTCGGCAAGGTCATGGGGATCCCCCAACACAACCTCGACTACCTCGTGAAGCGGCTCCACGGCAGCGTCACTCCCACTCGCCTGGAGCAGGCACTGGACGCAAAGCCGGAGCTAAGGGACAGCAACATCCCGCGCGAGAGATTCCATTGGGTGTTCAAGCTCGCCGATCTGCTCATGGATTTGCCACGCAACCTGCGCTCGCATTCCTCGGGCGTCGTCATCTCACGCGAGCCGATGTGCGACACCGTGCCCGTAATCCAATCCGCCGTCGACGGCGTGAAGATCCTGCAGTGGGATAAGCGAAGCGCAAAACGCTGCTTCGACAAGTTCGACGTGCTCTGTCTACGCGGCAACGACGTTCTGTCCGATACCGAGTCTCGCGTGAGAACGCAGAAGTTGGATTTCCGGATAGAGAATCTACCGACCGACGACCCAGAGCCCTACCGCGCCATGCGGGCTGGGCAGCTCATCGGCATTCCCCAGTCCGCATCCCCCGCAATGCGCCAGGCGCATATCAGGCTGGAAACGCGGAATCTGGACGATGCGCGTCTGGTGCAGGCGGGCATCCGGCCGGGCGTCGGTGGCGCGGTCAAGCTCAACGAGCTGATCGCCCGGCGCAGGGGCAAGCCGTACAGCTTCTCCCATAAGGAATTGGAGCGCATCTTGGAGGACACGTATGGCATCGTGGTCTTCCAAGAGCAGATCGATATGCTGCTCCAGACCTTCGCCGGCTATTCCTCCGGCGAGGCGGAGGATGCGCGAGAAGCCATTCACAAGCGGCGCAAGGAAGAGTATGTCAAGTCGATTCAGGAGCAGGTGATTGCGCGGATCGTTAAGAACGGCTACTCGCCGGAGATCGCGCAAGAGGTGTACGAGCTGGTCGCGATCTTCCAAGGCTACGGCTTTGCTGAAGGCCACGCGTTGGCGTTCGCCGATATCTCGGTCCGATGCGTCTGGTGCCAGCAAAACCACCCCTCGGAATATTTCTCAGCCCTGCTGGATGCGCAGCCGGCGGGCTACTACGGCCCGTGCACGCTGGTGAATGAGGCAAGGATCAGAGGAGTTAAGATCCTGCCTCCAGATGTGAACGCGAGCGACTTAAAATTCGGCGTGGAAGACGTGCAGGCGGAAGAAGATCCCAAGATCATCTTCCCTAACGGCGGCATCCGCATCTCGCTCTCGCAAATAAACGCTCTCTCCAAGCAGACCGCGACCAACATCGTGCACCAGCGGTTGCAAGCGCGGTTCACTTCCGTCTTTGATTTCGCAGCGCGCGTGCGGCCGAATCGAGACGAGCTAGAGCGCCTTATTCTCTGTGGAACTTTCGAAAGCCTGCATCCAAATCGGCGGGCAACTCTGTGGTCGGTCCCCGCCGCCCAAACGTTTGCCGCTGCGAGCGTTGCCAGACCAGACTCGCTCGCCTTGCAGCAACCTGAACCCGACTTGCCGGAAACAGTGGAAGACTTCAGCCCAGAAGAAAAGGTGCTCTACGAACGATCGCTGCTCGAGCTTGACGTGGAGCAACACTTGATGGCGTTTGAGCGAGAAAGAGTAAGGGCTAAAGGAGTGATCACTTCCGATGAGGCCGGCCGGCTACCATCCAAAGCCAAGGCATACGTGGTGGGCAATCCCATCCGACTACGTTTCCCGCCAACTCAGAGCGGGAAGCGCGTCGTGTTTTTCGATCTTGAAGACGAGTCCGGGCTTCTGAACGTGACCTGCTTCGACGAGACCTACATCAAGTACGGCCACACCATCGTGTGCTCGCCCTACGTGACGATCTTCGGGGAGGCGCAGGATCGGGATGGCCACATCGCCTTTTTAGCCGAGCAGGTGTTCCCTTATAAGCCATGCCTCCACCGCCACCTGCAGGAGCGAAAGTCGCCTGTGGTCACCGGAGACTTCCTCGTGAAATAGACCGGTACTCTGACCTCGTGGATACCGGCCGCCTCGTGGCGCGACGCACGTCGCCTCAGGACATCCAGATTCGGGAGCTGCTCGTGCAGGTGGACGACGGACCGGAATTCAACCTCAAATTCGGCGAGTCTAAGGAGCTAGATCTCCCTCCGGGTGAGCACACGCTCTGCGCCACCAACCGGCTATTCACGGAGAAGACCATGTTCCAACTCAGTGCCGGAGAAACCGTAACGTTCGAGGTCGGAAACGTAGCGAACGGCTGCCTTGCCGCTTTCTTCATCGGCCTGGGAATGGGCATGTACCGCATCACGCTCAATCGTGTGGGACCAGCCTAGCTGCACATTTGCATGAGCTGTTTCTCTAGCCCTTCCACTACGGTGGGGTTCGGCGTGAGGAACCGCATGCAGTAGATCCACTGCATCCAGGTGAAGTTCCGATACACGTCGCTCACTTCATCAAATGCCGACGGCCACGCGACATGCTCTTCATAGGCCGCTTTGACAGTTTCAAAAGGGCGCATCCACAGCGAGACGATCGCTAGCTCGTACTCGACTGGCGCCCAAAGGTGGCCCTCGATGTCGATCATCGCGCTGATCCCGCCGCCTTGTGCCCTCAAGTAGTGGCTCGGAGCCTGATCCAGGCAAATCAGGGCGCAATGCCTCGGCTCTCCCGCCGACACAGCCCGGTCAAACGCCGCCAGCAATGACGGCACAACCGATTCGAGCTGAGGAGAAGCTTCGACCAATCGCTTGAGCAACATGCCGTAGGCCTGCCCAAAGCGGGACCACCAAGCTGAGGCCGGCTGCAGCGGTCCGGAAAAGATGCCAAAACCTTCAACGTTGGTCGACGCGTGCAAATGGCCGAGGTGATCGCCAAGATCACGTGCCGCAGTCTCCTCCATGTTGCCTTCGTTCCAATCGAACGGCTCCCCGGCGAGCAACTCCGTAATCGTGAAGGGCGCGGGTAACGGCTCCAATGAGTGGTCAACTTGCAGCACCCGCGGTACCCGAAGCGAACCTTTCGCCTGGAGCAGCCCTGAAACATCCTCTAGAGTGCGGATGTCTCCGTTTGGCGTACTGCCCCAAAGAGCGCGCGTGAAATCCGGCCAATACGGCCCCTCTATGGGTTCGCCATGACCGGAGATCGGCCGCAGCTTGACCACCACACCGCCGCTGCCCGGGCTGCCGAGCAGGTACGTGTTGTTGTTCACGCCCTGCGAGGGGGAGACGATCGGTTGACCATCAAATCGTTGCCCGATGGACGCGTAAACAAGGTCCCGCAGCAGGAGTTCTGTTACGGCGAAGAAACGAGTGGCGGTTAGCGTGTCGGACATCGGGAGATTTCATTCAACGCCGCTTGGGCCGTAGTCATTTCGCTCCGTTGAAAAAATTGCGCCCTCCGGCCTTTTACGGCACCGCCCTGTGGCATGCTTTCGCAGTCAAAGGAAAGTCATGGAAAAGAGGAAGATTGGGTCGCTGGAAGTGTCCATCGTCGGGTTAGGGTGCAACAACTTCGGCCGGCGAATCGACGAAGCGCGGACCAAGCAAGTGGTGGACGCGGCCATTGCGGAAGGGATCAACTTCTTCGACACAGCCGACATCTACGGCGGCACCAAGAGCGAGGAATTCCTCGGTCGGGCCCTCGGCAGCCGACGAAAGGACGTGGTCGTCGCCACCAAGTTCGGCATGGAGATCGATGCGCAAAGAAAGGGCTCCAGGCCAGAATACGTGAAGCAGGCTTGCGACGACAGCCTTCGGCGACTCGGCACAGACGTCATCGACCTATACCAACAGCACGAGCCAGATCCATCGGTGCCCATCGCGGAGACCCTTGGCGCGCTCGACGACTTGGTCAAAGCAGGAAAAGTCCGCGAGATCGGCTGCTCCAACTTCTCGGTCGAGCAACTGAAGGAGGCGGAGGTTGCAGCTCGTCCTGGCGGCGCAAAGTTCGTCAGCGTCCAGAATGAGTACAGCCTATTGAAGCGGGAGCCGGAAAAGGGCGTGCTCGCCGCGTGCGACGTCCTTGGACTCGCATTCATCCCTTTCTTTCCTCTTTACAGCGGGCTGCTCACAGGCAAGTACCGCAAAGGACAGCCGCTGCCTTCGGGAACGCGCATCGAGGAAGGATCGGACCGCCTCTCCGACAAGAACCTGGAGCTGGTTGAGAAGTTGAACGCGTTCGCGGAAAAGCACGGGCACACGCTCCTACAACTCGCGTTTTCGTATTTGGTGTCCAAGCCAGAGGTCTCGTCTGTCATTGCAGGAGCCACTTCTCCCGAGCAGGTCAAAGCAAATGCCATGGCGCCGACTTGGACGTTCGGCGACACCGAGCTGCGGGAGCTTATGGAGATTCTTGGGCCCGCCTAAGGCGGGGAAACCGAAGTCGCACGGCGTTCATAGATGCTTGCGACCGCTATAACGATAATGGTCGCCAGGATCACGGATCCTACGCTGACCCACCCGGGCACGACACCCCATGATGCATAGCATCCGTCGGCCAAGCTGAAGATGCCGCCAAAGATCAACCCCGCGCCGACCGCCGCGGTTCGCAAGAAAGTGCCGATCACGATGGCTAACAGCGCGATGGGATAAATGCCATAAAACACGATCGCCTGCTGATGCTTCTCCGCAACTTCAAACCTCTTTGTGTTGAGATCCTCTTCTTTTGCTCGGGCAAGCCGCTCCTGCTTTGTGCCCGCTTGCGTTTCGACGTTGTAGCTATAGGTGCCTAGCCCGAAGTTCTCCTGTTTGGGAGGCGGGCTGAAGAGGAAGATGGTGAAGTGCGCCGCAACGGGGAACAACACGGCCACTGCGAATCCGAGGGCAAAGAGCCTCGCTTTCATGAACTCAGCTTACAGCGTTCGTTTCTGCGGCGTTGCGTCAACCCGGCGTGTGCCTCCTCGATTAGGGAGACCCAATACAAGAGGGCTGCCCTTTACGGAGCAGCCCTCGTTTCTCTCCCCTTGGTCCTATTAAGCTTCTGCTTCGTGAGTGACGACGTGAAGCGCAAACGTGTGAGGTCTCCGCTCGATTTCACACCCAAACTTCTTCAGCTCTCGCGCGACGATCTCGCAAGAGCGAGCATCGAGCAGATCGATATCGAACGAAGGCCTCTGGCCGTTCGCCCTCAGAATATGACCCGCGAGGCGTTTGCCGATCTGACGGTCCATAGCTAACCTCTCCTATTCAGACCAAGGCGGCGACATGATGCCGCCGACGATCTCATTCTAAGCCTCTGGAGCGAGGTTATCAAGACCGTTTTGTAAACGGAATTCACCTTTGGTGAGCAAATCTGTCTTGTGGAGTCAGAAAGTTGCGAGC
>JAXDKF010000121.1:0-9147 GCA_034667265.1 Fimbriimonadaceae bacterium | reverse complement strand
TGGGGATGCGGCTTTTGGGCCACGATTGGCTCCAGCAAAGGCGGGACCTTGGCGTAGAGCCTCTTTCGGAAATAGTAGGCGGCCTCCATATAAGGTCCGTCCGGATCGTTTGGGTTATTCGCGCGGAAGGCAATGTACGTGGCGATAGCGCCCGGCTCGTCGTCCGTGCTTTCTTGGAACCATCCGAGAAGGTCAGTGTTATCGAAATCGTACGGAAAGATGGCAGTCTCAAGCTTGAGGAGTTGTATACATCGCAGATAGTCGCCGCTGCCATACCACGCGTCGACCTGCTGCGACATGCGCTCTGTGGCCCCGTACCAGATGGAATCCAATCGCTGCTGCTCTGTAAGTTGTTGGGTGTCGGCGTTCGCCGACGAGACCACGGCCACACAAAGAATTCCTGCAGCGACCTTGGCCGCAACCTGGTTCAACTTCATACCTGTTCCAACTCTCTCTGCAAGAGATCCTGCACCATATCTGGATTTGCCTGTCCCTTGCTCTGCCGCATTATCTGACCCACAAGGAAGCCCTTAACGTTCAATTGTCCGCCTTTATATTTCGCTACGACGTCCGGATTGGACCTTAGGACCTCCCCAATCATCGATTTGATCTCAGCTTCATCGCTAATCTGCGTCGCCCCGCTCTCTTTCACGATGGCTTCCGGCATGCGCCCGTCCCGGAACATAGCCTCGAATACGTCCTTTCCCATTTTGGAGGTGATCCGGCTCGATTGCACCAGGTTAGCCAACTCGACGAGATGGGCGGGCGTGACCTTGCTTGCGCTCGCGGCCATGTTGGCCTCATTCAAGCGCTTGGCGAACTCCGACACCATGAGATTGCGCACCTGCCTGGGATCGCCGCCGAGGGAGACCGCTTCTTCAAAAAAGCCGCCCCACTCCGCATCGGTCAAGAACTCCCAGCTCTCTTTGGGGTTAAGGCCGTACGCCTCTTGGTATCGCGCGGTCTTCGCGAGAGGCAGCTCGGGCAGCCCCTTTCGAAGCTCCTCGATGTAGCTCTCCTCGAAAGCCATGGGCACCAGATCGGGATCGGGGAAGTAACGGTAGTCGTTCTCCGTTTCCTTCACGCGCATGAGATAGCTCTCTTCCCGCTCCTCGTTCCAGCCCCGCGTCTCCTGAAGAACCGTTCCGCCCTGCTCGAGGACCCCGATCTGGCGCTGCACCTCGTACGCGCCGCCAAGCTGCACGCTCTTGAACGAGTTGAGATTCTTCAGCTCCGTCTTGGTGCCGAGTTGCTCCACGCTTTCCAGGCGAACGGAGATGTTGGGCTCGCAACGCAGCGAGCCCTCTTCCATCTTTCCATCGCAGACGCCGAGGTACAGCAGGATCTGCCGCAGTTGGACCAGATACTCCTTTGCTTCCTCGCCGTTGGCTATGTCCGGCGGAAAATCCGTGACGATCTCCATCAACGGCACGCCAGCGCGGTTGTAATCGATGCCCGATTCCCCGCTCGGCAGGTGCATCAGCTTGCCCGTGTCTTCTTCGAGGTGCACGCGCCGAATCCTTATGCGCTTGGTGCCTCCGTCCGCGGCTGGAATGTCCAAATAGCCGTTGTAGCCGAGTGGATTTGTTTCGCCGTACTGGCTGACCTGGTAGCCCTTCGGCAAGTCCGGATAGAAATAGTTCTTGCGATGGAAGATGGAGTGCATCGCGATCGTGCAATTGAGCGCGAGCGCTGTCCTTATCACCATCTCGACGGCTCCACGGTTGGTGACCGGCAGGGTTCCCGGCATTCCCAAACAGATGGGGCACACGCGCGTGTTGGGTTGCCCGCCAAACGCTACGGGACACCGGCAAAACATTTTGGAGCGCGTCGCCAGCTCCGCATGAACCTCCATGCCGATGCTGGGAATGTATCGAGGCATAGCTTCAGCCGAGTTTACCGGCGGGCTCTGAAGGCAAAAAGAAGCGGGGGCTTTCGCCCCCGCTTGAAGTGTCGACGACGGTGGCGTTAGCCAGTCGTCTTGCCGGCGGTCGCGCCAGCAGTAGCGCCACCCTTCCCGGCCGTTGCGCCAGCCGTTGCTGCGCCCGTCGTTGCAGGCGGCGTGGTGACCGGCGGGGTCGTTGTGCCCGTCGTGGTCGTAGTGGTTGGAACCACTGCCTCATCTTCCGGCTTGCTGCAACCGAAAATCATCGACAGCGCGGCGACGGCAAGCGTCGCAATCAAAAGCTTCTTCATTACTGTAAGCACCTCTCCGTGTTCTCGATAGGCGACGACGGCACGCTCTTGAGGCGGCAGGGTGCAGGGACGCTCCCCGTGGCCACGAGCCGGATCGCATCTACCGACTTGGATTCTTGCACAAGCGGGCGAACCAGCTCGCGCAATCCAACTGTATCAACAGAGTGGCAGTCCGTGCAAGTTCCAGCGGCATAAAAGCCTAGACATTGCGGACTTTTTGGAGGCATGTGCCGGGTACATGCCTCCTCTGTATGCTTAATTAACCGCCGGTTGTCGTGGTTGTCGAAGGCGTTGTGTGGGTGGTCGTGCCGGTCGCGCCGCCGGTCGTCGTCGTCGTCGTCGTTGGCGGGCCTGGCACCGGGACCGGGATCGTCGTGCTCGAGTTCTTCTCAATCACGGTTGGGCTGGTCGGCACCACTTCGGGAGTGTCGTTGACCGTGCACCCGGTCACCCCGAGCAGTACGGCGCCGGCGAATAGCCCTGCGAGAATTCTGTTCTTAGACATGCAAATTAGCTCCTGTTGCCCCGTGCAAAGCGCGCTCTAGTGCCGCTTGGCAAGTTGCCTACATGCATTGGAAAGATGGAACGGCGATCCTGTTCCCGCAGCTAGGCTTCCTCGAGTACGGCGAAGGCTATCGCGAGCCCGGCATCATGGGTGATCGTCACGTGCAGTCGAACCGGGCCACGCCCGATGTCCCGGTGCAGCGTAGCAATGGGCTTGCCGAACCTGCCTCTCAGCACTTCCATGTCCTGCCAGGGTAGGCGGTAGCCCACCGCCTTGATGATCGCTTCTTTGGCTGCCCAACGACCGGCCGCTTCATCGGCCACGCGCACGATCTCCTGCTCCGCCGGCGTGAATATCCTTGACAGGAAGCGGGGCCGCTGCATCGCGCTCTTGATCCGCGAGATCTCCACCACGTCCACGCCCACCCCAATGATCACTGCTTAGCCATGATCGCGCCCCAGTCAGCGGGTGCAACGTCCTTCACGTGCTGAGAGAAGAGCCACGGATGACCTTCGGGATCTTGCGCGACATACTGGCGCTCCCCGTACATCGTCTCGTTGAGCTCTTCGATAATCTTTGCGCCGGCGGCCTTCGTCCGCTCGTAATGCGCGGCGACATCGTCCACGAAGATCGTTAGATATTGCGTTCGAAATCCGGCCTCGGACGGACTCGTCTTCCCTGGCTGCGCGACTCCCAACATAACGTAAGCATTGCCGACTTGCATCTGCGCGCCTTGTGGCTGACTGGGGTCGCCGTAGCGATAGTGCTCCTTAAACCCAAAGACCTCCGTGAGCCATTTGATAGCAGCGCCGACGTCGCGGTAGACCAAGTGCGGCAAGATGCTTTCGCAGGGTACGGATCGGTTTCTCATGGTCAAGTGTTCGCCTGGTGCACGAGCTCGGCCAGGTCGATGAGCCGGATCTCTTTCTCGCTGACCTGCTTAAGGCTCGCGTCCAGCATGATGCGGCAAAACGGGCAGGCCACCGCGACAGTGTTTGCGCCGGTCGCCAGCAACTGTTCCGCGCGCTTGTTTCCGGGGCGCTGGTTGGCCGGCTCCTCCATCCACATCCGCCCTCCGCCCGCGCCGCAGCACAGGGTCTTCTTGCCGTACTGGACGGGCTCTGCAAGTCTTCCATTCAAGCCAGGCTCCAGGCCAAACGTGTCGGGCGGGTTTTCGTTCAAGGTGGTGTGTTCGCCGAGCGCTGCGCGCGGGGCATCGCTCTCGTTGTTCACCCTCGCCAGGTAGCAGGGATCGTGGAAGGTCACTTCCCCTTTGCCCGGCTCAGCTGCCTTGAGCTTCCCTTGCTCGATCAGTTCGGCCAGCATCTGCGAGTGGTGCCAGACCTCCATCTGCGCCTCGAACTGGCCGTACTCGTTTTTGAGAGTGTTGAAACAGTGCGGGCAAGCGGTCACGACCTTCTTCACACCGTAGCGTTGGAAGACCGATGCGTTCTCCATCGCCTTCTCTTGAAATAGGAACTCGTCACCCGTACGCCTCGCCGGATCCCCGGTGCAGGCTTCTTCCTGGCCCAGGCAAGCGAAGGAGACACCCGCCTTGTGAAGGAGACTGGCGAACGCCTTCGTCGTTTTGACCGCGCCTGGATCGGTGGCGCCCGCGCAACCCACCCAGAATAGATATTCGAAGTCGACGCCGTTTCGGCACAGCGGGATTTCCATGCCCTTCATCCAGTCCTCTCTCGTGGACTTGGGCGCACCCCATGCGTTGGACGTTGAGGCGACTTGCCGGAGCATCGTCGCGCCCGTGCCGGAGAAACGACCTTCCGCGACGAGGTTGCGACGCACATCCACGATCAGATCCACGTGGCGGATCAGAACCGGGCACGCCTCCACACACGCGTTGCAGGTGGTGCATTGCCAGAGCGCTTCCTCGCTCACCGCTTCCGCGATGGCGGTTCCGCTCACCGCCGCGTGCCGGATGTCCTGCACCACCTGCTTGGGGTTGAGGACCTTGCCAACCTTCCACGCGGGGCAGACCTCGGTGCACCGCCCGCACTCCATGCACGCATCGAGCGACATGAGATGCCATCGCGTGTAATCCTTCGCGTGGGCGACGCCGATCTGACCGGTCTGCTCGACCTCTTCCATGGAGATCGGCTTGAGCTCACCCATAGGCTGCGGCGGCCGACCCGCCGTGCTCATGATTGCCATCACGATGTGCCGGATGCGCATGCGCGGCAAGGTGGCGAAGAACACCATCACGAGCGCCATGTGAAACCACCAGATGCTCTTGTAACCGACCACCGGCAGATTCGGCATGGCGTGGGAAAACAGATAACCGACGATGGATGCGCGGTCCCACGCCACGTTGTCCTGGGGATTCACGGCGATGCGCGCGCCTTCCAGCACGTATCCCGTGAACCCAAGCAGGAACAGCAGCCCGAGAGCAAGAAAATCGTCACGGTTGTGGCTCAGCGGATATCGGCGGTTCTGCACAAGCTGGTGCGAGAGTGGATCTTCCGGCGTGACCGTTCCCTTGAGCTTGGCCACCACCGCCGCACCTTCTTGGCTGAGCGCTAAACGTCGGAAGAACGCCCAACCCACTCCCACCACGAACAGCACACCAAGCAAGTCGAAGGTCGTTTCATAAGCCAGGTAGTAAGCGCCTCGATGAAAGCTCGGAATTCGAAAATACGGCGCGTAGGTGCTGATCGAAAGCAGGGTCGTCGCGAGAAGCAACGCGAGAAATCCATAGAACATCAGCAGGTGCATCGGGGCGCCCGACTTCTTGCGACTGCTCTTGACCTTGCGCTGGAGAAGCACGTACTCCCACACGTTTGCAACCCAACGCTTCACGTCGGCCCAGGTCGGAATCGAGAACTTTTCGCCAGCGGGCTTCGCTGCCCACCATATCGGCTTCCCCTGCAGCCAAACCTTCGTCCGCTGGAAGACCTGGAGCAGCATCAGTGCCAGCGAGAGGTAGATGAGCGCGTAAAAGAGGTACTTCTCCGGTTGGGAGATGTTCAGGAACTCTTGTCGAGTTGCTTCCATGCGCTGCTTCGTTCCACCGGAGAGCAACGCCCTCCATTCGATTTAACAAGCAGTTTAACCGAGCCGCTTAGACCTTCTTGAATTCCAATTTCGCAGACCCGCCGAACATCGTTCCTGAGCCTGGATCGAGCGAGAGCTTCTCGCCGTCGTTGAGCACTTTGACGCGCATCTCTTGGGTGCCTGGAATATCGCCCATCGGCATAGGCATGCCGAGGGGAAAGCCCTTCTCCTGCACACGATCCATCATCCCTTTCGCCCGAGCCTTCGCGTCTTCCGAAGAGATCCCCATAACCTTCGTCGGGGTTAGGATCACTTCCTTCTCGACCAGCTTCCACGTCCCCTCGATTGGGGCGAACGACAAGAAGAGAGTGAACGTCTTGTCTGGCCGTAGATCGAGCTGTGGGTCGCCCATGGTATTCAAGGCGCCTGCGGCGGCCCCGAGCGGCGAATACTTCAAGCCCCTGCCAAGCTCGACGGTGCCTTTCCACTTACCGATGAGTCTTTGTTCCGCCGACATGCAGCCCGAGAGCAGAAGGCCCGCAAGGATACATGCCAGGAACGCTTTTACATGAAGGGAGCGGAACATTGTGAAATTCCTACGCACGAACGTTGAGACAAGATACCGGCGCTCTGTGTGCCCGGCTCGGGAATAGTCCTGCTTATTGGCCCTCTGCGAATAGCGAGGCGTCGCTCCCCGCCTGCTTGGGTGGCTTCAACCCGAGATGCTCATAAGCCGCGGCGGTCGCCATGCGGCCGCGTGAGGTCCTCTGGATGAGTCCCTGCTGGAGGAGATAGGGCTCGTAAACATCCTCTATGGTGCCCGCGTCCTCGCCGGTCGTTGCCGCTAATGTGTCTAACCCTACCGGCCCGCCGTTGTACTTTTCGATCATCGACCGAAGCACCGTGCGGTCTACGCGATCGAGGCCGAGTTGGTCCACTTCCAGCGCATCCAGAGCCTTCTTGGAGATGCCCACGCCTATCGTCGTCAGCCCATCCACCTGGGCAAAGTCACGCACTCGCCGCAGCAACCTGTTTGCGATCCGCGGCGTCCCGCGTGATCTCCGCGCGATCTCCTCGGCTCCGCCCCCTTCCACCGCATAGCCAAGGATCCCCGCCGAGCGCACGATGATCTGGTACAGCGCCTCCGCGTCGTAAAATTGGAAGTGCGAGACGATCCCAAATCGGTCGCGTAGCGGCCCGGTTAGTAAGCCCTGCCTGGTCGTTGCCCCGATAACCGTAAAGCGAGGCACGTCCAGCCGGATCGATCGCGCGGCGGGACCCTTCCCGATCATGATGTCGACTTTGCAATCCTCCATCGCGGGATACAGGATCTCCTCGACGGGCCGGCTGAGCCGATGGATTTCATCGATAAACAAAACCGCTCCGGCGTCCAGGTTCGTGAGAATGCCCACGAGATCACCCGGTCGCTCAATCGCAGGCCCGCTCGTGACGTGGATCGTAGCCCCCATCTCCACCGCGATGATGTGGGCTAGCGTCGTCTTGCCCAATCCCGGCGGGCCATAGAGCAGCACGTGGTCGATCGGCTCGTCCCGCTGCTTGGCCGCTTTCAAGAAGACGGCCAGGTTCTCTTTCATCTTCGGCTGACCGATGAACTCGGCCAAACGCCTCGGTCGGAGTGACAGTTCCGATACCCCATCGTCGATGTGCCGCTGGGGGTCCAAGTCGTCGTTCTCTCGGGTAGTGGGGATGACGCTCATTGGGGTGGTAAATGGTAAATGGTAAATCGTAAATGGCCGGAAGAATGCCTGCCTGGGCAGCGCCGTAACACCGTAACACCGTAACACCGTAACACCGAACGCACCCTCACTTCTGCAGCTTCCTCAACGCGAACCTCAGTTGGTCCTCGACGGTATCAGCGCTGTCGCGGGCGTTGCCGGCGACAGCATCGACCTCCGTTCGCTTATAGCCGAGCGCGATCAACGCGTCCATCAGCTCGTCCGGTGGCTCTTGCTTGGCCAGCTTGCCTGCCACCGAAGCAATAGCGCGGCGATGCAGCGTCTCTTCAGCCATCTTGTCCTTGAGCTCCAGAATGATTCGCTCCGCCAACTTGGGGCCGACCCCCGTTGCGCGAGCCAAAGCACGCGAGTCTTGGCCGACGATCGCCCCTGCGACGGCGTCTTCGCCGAGCTGCCCGATCAATGCCAAGCCGATGCGCGGTCCGCAACCCTTCACGCTAAGCAGGAGATCAAAAAGCTTTCGTTGGAACCCATCCAAGAACCCATAAAGGGTGACGCCGTCCTCGCGAAACACCTGTCTCGTCAGGAGATCGGCTCGCTCGCCGATGGGAGGCATGCGGAGCATGACGCTGTCCGGCACCAGCACCTCGTAGCCGACGCCACCGCAATCGACAACGGCCATGCCGCTGTCGATGCCCAACAGTTCTCCGCGAATCCGTCCGATCATGCCTTTATAGGTTACCTTTGTCTACATGTTCGCCGTCCGCACATGCACAGACAGCCACTATAGTGGCGACGAAACAACGACCTCCTCTGCATCGCGCCATGAATTCAATTGAGCAAGTCGGGATGACAAAATGCTTTATGCCCGATCGCGAGGCCGCTTACCAACTCCTATGCGAACACACTAAGAGCGATTCTCTGCGCCGCCATTGCATGGCCGTCGAGACGTGCATGCGATGGTACGCGCGAAAGCTCGGCCAGGACGAGGAGAAGTGGGGCTTGACGGGGCTCCTCCACGACTTCGATTACGAGCAGCATCCGGAGGAACACCCTGCCTGGGGCATGAGGCTTCTGGAGGAGCAAGGATGGGACCCCGAAGTCATCCGCGCGATCGGCTCGCACAGCAACACGCTCGGAGTCCCGCGCCAGTCACTGATGGAGCACCACCTCTATGCGTGTGACGAGCTGAGCGGATTCGTCACCGCCGTCACCTACGTTCGGCCGAGCCGCAGCATCCACGAGGTCGAGGTGAAGAGCGTGCTCAAGAAGCTGAAGATGTCCGCGTTTGCTGCAGGCGTGCATCGAGAAGGAGTCTATGAGGGAGCAGAGGAGATCGGCGTGCCCTTGCAAGAGCACATCCAAAACATCATCACTGCAATGTGGGAGAACGCAGACGCCCTCGGTTTGGCGGGGACGGCGGAGGCGCAAGCATGAGAAGCGTCGCAATAGCGGCAGTCGTTTTGGTCGTGCTGCTGGCGGTGCTAATCGTCATCGGTTTTGAAACCGGCGCCATCGGCGTCGTCCAGCATCTCTCATATGGGGATGGCGAAGAGACTCGATCGGAGCACTAGCCTCACATGCGCAGAAGATCGGGGGCGACTGACCGGCTGTTCGCCCGATACTTCGCGGGGTTCTTCAATATCTGCGCGGCGTCGCTGCGGTCCCTCGTATTCGCCCAATCGAGAGCCGTTCGCCCATTCTCATCCTTGAGTTGCGGATCGGCGCCATGCTCCAGCA
>JAXDKF010000120.1:0-3465 GCA_034667265.1 Fimbriimonadaceae bacterium | reverse complement strand
GAAATGAGCCAGCGTTGCACCGTTCCACAGGAATTCGACTCGACCGCATCCTAAAATAATGCGAACTGCTATCATTGCGGGCGATCGATCCTTGAGTGCCCGCTATCCATTCCGCAGGGGAGTGCAGACCAACGACTATGAGCGTCGAAGCGTTTCTGGTACGTGAGCTTGCACCATAGAAAGCCACTACGCCATGCGCGTGGTGTGCACTCCCCTGCGACCCAATCCTCCACGTGCAAGCCGGGAGACCCATTGCTGAGGGGCATGTGCAGGTCCTAGGGGCGCGCCGAAATCATGAGCGGAGCCAATGGGATTCTCTAGTGGTTCCCCTCGCGAAGCTTTCGCCCCCGCGATCCAGTGCGCTGAAGGACACGATCACGTGAGCATCGCACCGGGAGCTAACCATGGGTGAGGCCCGTGAGATCCTCCAGCGGGTTGTCCGCTTCCTCTACCTCATGAATAACCCCATCTACGAGGGAAGTCCCACTGCCGAGGCCAGCGAGGCTTACCAAGTCTCGCTCAAGGAAAACGCTAAGCGGTTTGCCGAGGCGGACCCGACCAGTACGTCCCTGCTTCTTTAACGGCGGCACAGCGCCTGAGAAGCGTGGCCCCGCAAGCGCCGCAAAGAGCGAATCCGGTACGTGAATGCCATTTGTGCACCGGCGCTTCCCGTTGCGCCTACCGCTTCCATTTGGTTTTTTCAGAGCCTCTTTTGGCTCGATCGTGACGCCCTCAGGTCCACCAAAGAGAATCGACCTCTCGTAGGTCGGTTCTTTTTGTGTACCAGACCGTAAATCCGCTGGTTCGAGCAGCATTGCGAGACTGTTCACGAAACGTATAACTTCCGACAAAACCTTTGGTATCCGTGCTCGGATTCGCTTATCTTTTCCGTAGAATGTAACGTCCGCCAGCGCTCCAACCATCTCCCGTTTTTGGTGGTCGCTGCGGTCGCGGAAGCTTCGGAAATCCAGCAGAAGGTAAGCGCAAGCTGCTCGGGCATTTGCCTTCATCTCGGAGAATTCCTGGTTTGCCTCTTCCAGTGCCTGAAGGCTCCGGTTTTTAGCTTGTATCTCCACTCGCACCAGGTCTCGGTAACGGCTCGCGTCGGTTATCAGCCCGCCGATCCACATTTCCTCAATTTTGCGGATGCGTTCCTCAGCTGACCGAAGCGCACTTTGCTGTTGGTGCACGAGGTCTCCTCGCTTAGTTTCACGCGTTTCGAGCTCTTCGACAATCACTCGTTCAGCCTCGCCAACCAGGTCGGGGTCCACGGCGAAACGACAAAGGGCCGCAACGAACTTTTCCTCGAGCTTCTGATGCGAAAGCCCTCTTTTCGTGCACCGAAGCCGTGAGTCAGCGCAATGATACGTGTCCCAACGGTCGCCATTGCGCAGAATCTTGGCTTCTGCGGTGATCTGCTGGCCGCAATAGCCGCACCGCATCAAGCCAGTGTATGTGAATCTGTGGTGCTGAGCGGCCTGCTTCATGTGCTTCTTCAAGATTTCCTTGGCCTTGGCGAACTCGCCCATGCTGACCATCGGCTCATGCTTGCCGGTTCCTAACTCTCCCTGCATACAAACAAAGCCGGCATAGTAGGGGTTGCGAAACATCTTGTATACGCACGAAGGCGACAGCGGTTGACGGCCGCCTCGCTTTGTAGGGCGTGTGCGATAGCCCCACTCCTCGTTGAGAGTCCGTAGAACTTCCCCCGGCGTGTACGACTCGGTGAGCAGCAGGTCCCAAGCCTTTCTGATGAGCGGAAACCGCTCTGGATCCTTGACCACGACTCCACGCTTCAAATTGAGCGGATCGCGCGTGTTCATGTACCCTTGGGGAGCCCTATGAAGCGTTGCTCCTTGGCGAAAGGAGTTGGCTTGGGCTCGACGCACATCCCGCGCAAGGTCTACCACGTACTGAGTAGCCATCGCCGCCTCGATGACGAGCGGCATGATGTTGTCACCGGCCCTGTACACCGCATGGGGAGTTCGGATCTCCTTGATAACGCCATCGACAACCAGCTGGGCGAGCTTGCCGCCTTCTTCCATGTTTCGGACGAGCCGATTGATGTGCCAACACAAAATCGCGTCGACTTGCCCTTTCTCGACTAGAGCAATAAGCTCCGAATAGATCGGTCGGCATCGAGGAATCTTTGCTGATTTGCTTTCATCGTGACGCCAAACGATCCAGAGCTTGTCTCGTTCAACCATTTGCGAGATGGCTGCGAGTTGCTCGCCGATTGACTTTTCCGTAATGGATTCGTCTTCGCTGGACTTCCTTGCATAGACTCCGTATCGAAGCATGGGTTGTTCATGAGGTAGATAAAACGCACGATCCGGGACAAGACCTCGAGGGCTTGTCCCGGAGAGACCTTTTTGCCGTACTTATCAAACAAGAGTTTTTGGACCCTGGCAACACTGTCGTCGCTTGGTTTGGGCATTGTGAAGTCGTGCATCAGTGATTGGTTACGGGTTACGGTGGTCATGGTGACCCCGCACGCCCCTCGAACCAACTCTCGGGTCGCTGGCGCAACACTTGCCTCAAGGACGTTTAAGCCCGGAGTCGCTTAGCACCCATTGTCTAGTTCGACAGCAGCGATGCACAACGTTCGCGATCGGGAGTCTTTTAGACGGGGCTTAGGGGCGGCATGCTTTTGTCGTTTCATGCATACCCCTTCTCCCTCTCAGGTCTTCGGACCGGCTATCAATCGCTTTGCCGATGTGATGGCTCACCACAATCAGTTCGCGTTTAAAGGAGTTTCAAGACTAGCTCACGAGGCGGGCGTTAGCCCGTCATCGCTGTCGCGGCTCATTAATGGCCGCATGAACCCTTCGTTCCTCATGGTGGCACGGCTTACGGATGCCCTCGAGCACCAATTCGGCTTCCACATTGATCCGCGGGACCTCGTTGCCGAAAACGGTCGGTTCCCGACGCGCTTCACCTGCTCGCTGGTCGGCTGCAAAGGGTGCCTCCCTGAACGTGCTCGAGACGAGTTCGGCGCGACTAAGCAGGCATATACCGACATAACACCCGGCCACTGGGTCACATCGCGATTTCCGATGGGTTATCTGCTAGCTGAGGAGGCACATGAATGATCCGCAACTTGTTGCCGCCCTCCAGAACTGCTCATTCCACGCCTTCCTGCTCATCCTGCAGCAGGTTCTCTCACCAATGGGGTACGGCGATGTTCAAATCCTAGATCGAAGGCGGAGTTCACAAAAGTCACGCCACGGGGGCCATGAACTCGTCTGCCGTACGATCGCGGCCGGGCGGCTCGTGACGGTTGTTGTGAAGGTCCTTCACGACGATGTACGGATCGGTCAGCTCGATGAACTCGCGGGGGTGATTCTCCGGATGGATTCTGACGCCGGACTCGTCGTCACGCCACATCGGGTGAGTAAGACGGCCAAGGCGATGCTCGCCAGCAACCGCTACAAGCCTCTCCAGATGAACACAATCGATGGCGCC
>JAXDKF010000119.1:0-4604 GCA_034667265.1 Fimbriimonadaceae bacterium | reverse complement strand
TTCAACTCGTCTTTTGCATCGACGAGCAGCCCCTTCTTCCTGAGCTACTCCGCGGGGAACCTGGCGTTCCGGCTGCGGGCGTTGCTCAACGAGTCTAACGGCCACTCTGTCCAGGCGCCAACCATCCGCACGATGAATAACCAGCCTGCGAGCATCTCGGCCCAGACCACGACTACCCTGTTCTTGACCCAGATCCAGACGACCCCGTCCGGAAACATCACGACGACGCAGCCGGTGCCTTACACTTCGCGTACAGGCTTGGCCGTAACGCCGCGTATCAACAACGACGGCACGATCACGATGTTCCTCGCGCCGCAGGTCCAGGACTTTGGCCAGATCAGGAGAGGACCGAACGGCATCGAAATCCCGGACTTGGTCTCGCAGACCCTTAGCGTTGTCGCTCGCGTGAAGAACGGCGAGACGATCGCCTTGGGTGGTCTGAACAAGAAGAACGATCTATCCTCGTTCCAGCGTTATCCGGTCCTTAGCGACTTGCCGCTCATCGGCCAGTTCTTCCGGACTAGGACCACGTCGAGGAACGACACGGAGCTCATCATCTTCGTGACGCCGACGATCATCGAGGATGAGGACGCAACCGGCGCCAGCGGGACTTCACCCTAGTTTCGAAGCGAGCCTTGCAAGGAGGGGTGGCAGGATACAATCCTGCCACCCCTTTTCCTTATGAGCTGCTGCTGGATCCTCTTGGGCATGATGGGCGCGGGAAAGTCGTCCGTGGGTCGGGCTTTGGCTGAGCTGAGTGAGCGGGAGTTCGTGGATACGGACCTTCTCCTGCAGCATCGCTTTGGCAGGCCCGTGCACCAGATCTTCGAGCTCTATGGGGAGGAGGCCTTCCGCTGCCACGAGACCAGCATCCTTCGCTCCTTAGAGCCGGGCGCCTTCGTGCTTGCCACGGGCGGAGGCATCGTGGGCAGGGAAGACAATTGGGTCGAGCTCCGACGGCTGGGCACGACGATCTATTTGAACGCGAGCGCGGAAACGTTGATCGGCCGTCTCGAGGTGAGCAAGAAAAAGCGTCCGCTGCTCATGGCCGAGGCTTGGCCGGACCGAGTGCGAAACATCTTGGAGCAGCGCGCGCAGTTCTATGAGCGCGCGGACGTGATGGTTGTTGTCGATTCCGACGACGTGAAGGATGTGGCAGCCCGCGTTTTCCGCGCCATCGAGGAACATGAGGCGCGTCCATGAGGTTCAGGCACAGCCGCGGCTCCTACGAGATGGTCGCCGCAACGTTGAAGGAGGCGCTGGACGGGCTGCAGAACAGCTTCGTCATCACCGATGAAAACGTCTTCCGCTTTTGGGGAGCGGAGATAGGCGATCTGCCGGTTCATGTGGTTGCCGCCGGTGAGCGCTCGAAGTCGCTCACGGTCTATGACGGCTGTCTGCAGTGGCTCGCTAGTCAACGCGCTACTCGCTCTAGCACCGTGGTGGCTCTCGGCGGCGGCGTCATTGGGGACTTGGCCGGCTTCGTGGCTGCGACCTACATGCGGGGCATCGGTCTGCTCCAGATCCCCACGAGCCTCTTGGCGATGGTGGACTCTTCCGTGGGAGGCAAGGTCGGGCTCGATCTCGAGGCCGGCAAGAACCTGGTCGGCGCATTCTTTCCGCCGGATCACGTAGCCCTTTGCATGGAGACCTTGGCGACCCTGCCCGTGCGGGAGTTCAACAACGGCGCGGCGGAGGTTTGGAAGTACGGCGCGATCATGGACGAAGCGCTTTTCGAGACTTTGGAGGCCCGTCCTCTGGGTCCCGGCGATGAAAGGCTGCCGGAGATTGTTGTACGTAGCGTGGACCTCAAGCGACAGGTTGTGGAAGACGACGAGTTCGAGACGTCCGGCCGTCGGGCAAGCCTGAACTTCGGTCACACCGTGGGCCATGCGCTGGAAGTGGTGACCGGATACGGACCGCTGCTGCATGGCGAGGCCGTGTCCATCGGCATGGTGGTCGAGGCCGCGATCGGCGAGCGCCTGCAAATGACGGATGGCGGCACGAGTCAACGCATCGCGCGCGGGCTCGCGAGCCAGCACCTCCCCGTGAGGGTGCCGGGCGTAGACCTCGCAACCGTCGTTGATGCCATGCGTCTGGATAAGAAGGCGACTGCGGGGAACCTGGCGTTGGCCCTGTTGGATGGGTTCGGCTCAAGTAGACTGGTGTCCGACGTACCTGAGTCCGTCGTCCTGGAGTGCCTGCGAGAGAATCTATGAGGACTTTGCGAACAGCGCTTACGGCGGCTGCGCTTTCTCTCCTGTGCATCGGCTATGCGGCGAGCCAGTGGGCCTGGCTGCAAGGCACGTTCCCTGAATACTACGCGCGCGTTGACTCGCCTCCCGTTCGAATCCTCTCCGGCGTTCTCCTGCTTTGCGCCGTTGTACTCGCCTTCATTCCCGATCGTTCGGAGGAAGAGCAGCCGCGATGATCGGCACCCACTTGGGCGAGCGATACGAGCTGACCACCCTCGTCCAGGAGGGACCGATCTTTGCCACCTACAACGCCAAGGACAAGGTCCTCGGCAGGGACGCAACGGTTCGGGTTGTCAAGCCACCGTTTTCGGCTGAGCAACGGTTTCTGGACAAGCTGCGCGAGGTGATCAAAGGCCCCGGCTCGGTCGAGCACCCCGGCATCGAGCGCGTGCTCGACCTCAAGCAGGAAGACAACCTTGCCTATTTGATCAGCGAGCCGTCGAAGGGCTCTGTGCTGGCCGAGCGCATTCGCAGCCTGGCTCCCTATTCCGTGGGGGTTTCGGTCTCCATGACGGTCAGCATCTTGGAGGGTCTGGAGGCCCTGCATTCAAGCGGGTTCGTGCATGGCGACGCCGGCGCTCACAACGTGATGGTGCAACCGGACGGGACGACTCGCGTTGCCCTGCCCGGCATTTGGGAAGCGTATGCGGCAAGCGAGACGGCGGCCGTGGTCATGCTGCCCGCGATGGCGCCCTATTTAGCTCCGGAAGTCACGGCGGGCGAGGCGCTCACTCCGGCTTCCGACACCTACTCGGTGGGAGTCATGCTCTTTCAACTTCTCACGGGCCAATACCCCTACGCCGCCGACACGCCCGTGGCCATGGCGATGAAGCACGCTCAATCGGCCACGCCCAGCGCCAGAACTATCAACAGCGCGGTGCCTGCCGGGCTCGACGACGTGGTCCGGCGGTCGATGGCAAAGGATCCGGCAGATCGATACGCGGACGCGGGAGATATGCTGGAAGACCTACGGCGTATCGAAGATAACGTGCGGTTCGGGAAAGGTGCCGCAGGGGCCAAGACACAGCCCGTAAAGCAGGTTATAGTAGCGCCTTCGGATCCAGAAGCACCCAAGATGGCGGAGAAGCCGCGCGCCGAGCGCAAGGAAGTCGAGGAGCGAGAGCCGGGCGACGTGCCGATTTGGATGATCGTGAGCTTCACGTTCGTGCTCGCGGTCGCGGTCGCGCTTATCGGCGTGTGGTGGTTCTTCAACACCAACGCGCCCAAGATCGTCAAGGTGCCGGAGGTCAGAGGCAAGATGCGCTCGGACGCCGAGCAGATCCTCAACCGCCGCAAGCTGCAGTTGCGCATCGCCGGCCGCGAGTCGAGCGAGAAGTTGCCCGCCGATACCGTCTTGAAGGTCGATCCCGAGCCGGGGCAGCAAGTAAGGGAAGGAGGCACGGTGGCCGTTACCTTGAGTACCGGAAGCCGAATGGTGACCCTGCCCGATCTGCGCGGCAAATCTCAAGAAGAGGCGCGGCAGATCCTCACGAAGCTGAACCTCGACCTCGACGGCGTGAACACCATGCAGGACGAGAAGCTGGCCAGTGGGCTTATCGGGCGGCAAGCACCAGGCCCGAAGAGTAAGGTCGAGCGCTTTACGCGGGTGAACATTTGGGTGAGCTCCGGACCGAGCCAGCCGCCTCGCACGAACCCTACCGCAGCGGAAGCGCGCTATCTCTACACGATGCGGATCAGGCTGACACGGATCACCAATCCGGTGGTCCTGAAGGTTGAGATCACCGACGCGAAAGGTACGCGACAGATCTATGAGGCGGAACACTATCCGAACGAGGATGTGACCGTGCGTACGGAAGGCTACGGACCGGAGGCGGTGTTCAGAATCTACTACGATGGAGAGCTGGTGAGCCAAGTGACCAAGAGGGCAGATGAGGGCTCGCCGGCGGGTGCTGGAGATACCGCAGGCGGTACCACCGGCGACACTACGGGTGATAACGGGGACGGCAACCCATGAGCTGCCGGATCGCGCCCTCGATCTTGTCGTTCGACCACTCGCGGCTCAGGGATGCGGTTGCCCAGCTTGCGTCGGCCGGAGCGGAGAGGATCCATTTCGATGTGATGGACGGGCAGTTCGTGCCCCCGATCACGTTTGGCGACGGTCTGGTTAGCGCCCTGCGCGACGCGGCCGATCTCACTTTCGAAGCGCACCTCATGACCCAAACGCCGGAGCGGCACTTCGAAGCGTTCGCCAAAGCGGGCTGTGCCAGGATCTACTTTCACGCCGAGTCGACCGTGCACGCCCATAGGCTTGTGCAGACGCTTAGAAAGCTAGGCGTGGAACCTGCTTTGGCGATCAACCCGGCAACGCCGGTGGCCGAGGTCGAGCCG
>JAXDKF010000118.1:0-5084 GCA_034667265.1 Fimbriimonadaceae bacterium | reverse complement strand
GAGCACGGGCGAGATCGGCGGCGAAGAAGAGTAGGGAGCGCTGAGTGTTGACTGTTGAGCGTCCAGGGAGCAGCTTCACGCTCTTCACTTAATGCTTAAGGCTTAGCGCTCAAGGCTTCTGACGCTCCCGGCTTCTGATCCTCGAACGTGAACGGCTTGCCGGCCATTGCTTTGAAGTCAGCTTTCTGCTTGTCGGTCAGCATCTTCTGCAGCTTTTCATTTCGATCCGCCATCGCCTTGGCGCTCACCGCCCTCATCTCGTCGCGCGTGAGGGGTTTCTCCGCGTTGAGCATGCCGTCGAAAGCTTTCAGTAGCCCCGCTTCCGCATCGGCTACTTGCGCGAGCTGTGCGTCCGTTAGCCCCAACTCCTGCTGCACGTCTTTGCGAAGGAGTGCCGAGTCGCCCACCTTCTGGATGAGCAGCTCGTGAAGCCTCTGGGTCTGCGGGACCGTGAGGATCTTGGGCAGCTCCTCAGCGAAGGTGTCGCCGGTCGCCCCGATCTTGCCGCGCATCTTGTTCGGGTCGGACTCGTTTGCCTTGGCCATCGCCTCAAAGTCGGCCTGGACCTGCGCCTGCATCCGCTCCTCCAGATCCGCCAGCTTGGCCTTTTCCTCGTCGGTGGCCGCGATCTCCTTCTGAACGTCGGGCCGAAGGGCGAGCTGCACCATCGAGCCGCCATCCGCGCCCGCAAATCTGAACTTACGGGGGCCGCCGTGACCCTGAGCGATAGCCAGGGAGGCAAGGACGAGGGGAACAAGGAAAACAGCGATCTTCTTCATAGTGGGGGACCCCGCATTAATGATAGTGCCTAAAAATCCCGCAAAGAACAAATGCTTTGCTCGTACAAATTGTGAACTAAGATAGAGCCAATGGCGAACCCGTTCCAGACAGCGCAGGCCCAGCTTGACGAGGCCGCGCGGCTTTTGCACCTCGACGCTGAGACGCACCAGCTTCTCCGGGAACCTCTCGCGGAGCTGCACGTCAGGATCCCGGTCCGCATGGACAGCGGCCTCGTAAAGACGTTCACTGGGTTCCGAGTCCAGTACAACGATGCGCGCGGCCCGTGCAAGGGCGGCATCCGCTTCCATCCAGACGAGACCATCGATACTGTGCGAGCGCTCGCCGCTTGGATGACGTGGAAGACGGCCATCGTGGACATCCCGCTGGGCGGCGGCAAGGGCGGCGTCATTTGCGATCCCAAGAAGCTGAGCGAGGGCGAGCTGGAGCGGCTGTCGCGCGGCTACATGCGGAAGGTCGCCTACTTCATCGGGCCTGACAGCGACGTTCCTGCGCCGGACGTCTACACCACCCCAGAGATCATGGGCTGGATGCTGGACGAATATGAGACGATGATGGGTCGCCACGTTGCGGGCGTGATCACGGGCAAGCCGTTAGCGTTGGGCGGGTCTCCCGGACGAGGCGACGCCACCGCTAGAGGCGGCATGTTCACGCTGCGAGAAGCGGCTCTTGCCTCCGAGCTGGATTTGAACAAGGCAACAGTGGCGATCCAGGGCTACGGCAACGCCGGCATGCACGCGCACGAGCTGGTCGCGCAGATGTTCGCATCGAAAGTCGTGGCAGTGAGCGACTCGAAGGGCGGCATCTATAACCCGCGAGGGCTCTCGTTGGAAGAGGTGACCGCGCACAAGAAAAAGACGGGCTCCGTGCGGGGCTTCGCCGGATCGAACGACATCACCAATGAAGCGCTCTTGGAGCTGGACGTGGACATCCTAATCCCGAGCGCGCTGGAGAACGTGCTTACCAAGGAGAACGCGCCTCGCGTGAAGGCGAAGATCGTCGCCGAACTGGCCAACGGTCCGACCACACCGGAGGCCGACGAGATCCTGCACGCCAAAGGGGTGTTCGTCATCCCAGATTTCCTTTGCAATGCGGGCGGGGTCACGGTCAGCTACTTCGAGCAGGTGCAGAACGCGTCGTACGATCGCTGGAAGATCGAGTACGTGCACGAGCGGCTTGACGAGACCATGACGAACGCGTTCCGGTCCGTGTATCAGATGCGGCAGGACCGCAACGTGCACACGCGGCTCGCGGCGTACCTCGTTTCCGTCCAGCGCGTGGCGGAAGCCTGCAGGGCTCGCGGGTGGTTGTCGAAGGCAGGGGAGAAGGCGGAGGAAGTCAAGCCTAACCTTACTGCGAAGTCGATGAACACCGAGGATGCAGGCCAGAAAGCCTGAGTGCGGTGTTGCGGTGTTGCGGTGTTACGGAGAGAAGCGTCAAGCTAACGAGCCGGGTTAGGCGGATGGCTTGCGCGCCTGCTGTTCTCGCGCCAGATACCAATATCCGCCGGCAAGCATGACCAGCCCTAGCGCTATCGTGATTCCAACGCGCACGCCCCACTCGGTCGTGGCGAGGTCGTAGAGCATGATCTTGACGACGGTCCCGCCCATAACGGCGAAGCTCACATAACGAAACTCAATAGCCTTGTATCTAAAGCCAAGCACGATCAGCCCCACCGCGTAGGCGATCCATGCGATGGTGATGGAGGGCGAGGAACCCACGGAAGGCGCCATGTATGCCATTGCGACCCACGCCCATCGCGTAAACGCGGCCCAGCCTAAAAGCGCGATGCCTAGGTTGTAATCCTTTCGGTCCGCAACCACGATGCTCGCGGTGTTGCGAGCGCCCAGCACAAATGTGCCAAACAGCCCCGAAATCAGGCTAATGTCGACCCAAAGAGGCAGAGTCGCGCCAAAGAGATACACGCAGGCCGCGAAGGAAAAGAGCACCCATCCGCCAACTGCCAGAGCTTTATTGCGCGTATATCGCAGCGCGATGAAGCACCCGATCGCAAACACGAGAGCCGCGTAGATCGTGAGCTGCACAGGATAAGGCGGATGCAGGAACCACCTGCCCAACACCAGGCACAGGCGCGTGAAGAGACCGCCAACGATGATCGTGACCACGGAGTTGATCGCAAGCTTCTGATCCTCTTGTGCGGTTCGCGTCGCGAGCAGCGGCACGCCTATGAGCGGCAGCAGGAGCGCCAAATCGATGCCTGGCATCAACCCGACCGCGATCATGCTGTATCCGACCAGAGACATCAGGAAGAGCAGGCTGAAGGCGAGCCCGGCGTTTACCCACTTGGTGCGGAAGTAAAGCTGCACGCAATAGTAGGTGAATGCGATGAGCACGAGGGTGATCGAGAGCTCGGGTCTCGCGTGTACTTGAGGCAGACCAAGGAACACCAGGCTGAGGCGAGAGAAGAGCAGAACGCACAAGCCGACCGCCGTCAGCGTGAACATCTCCGCGCGCTGCCACGCACGGGTTAGAGCCCGGCCGGCGAGGATCGCTGAGGCGATGAGCAAGACCAGGAGAACACTCTCGGTGCGCCAATCCGCTGGATTGAACGAAGTGTTGTAGAAGGTGACTGCGGCGAGTACGAATTCCAAAGCGGCCGCGCCCGATGCCCACTTGGGAAACTTGACCCAGGATACGAGAGCTGCGAGAATGCTGAGAACCGCAAAAATCCCGGTTGGCTGGGGCAGCGGGAAACAGAACGGGGCGATCGTCATCGGCACGCCGATGGCTGCCATGAGAAACCTGTCGCGCACGAACGGCTTCCGGCTCAAGGCCATTCCAACCGCGCCGAACAGTACCGCGAAGCCGAGGTACTGCCATGCGCCGGACGGATCGTAGTTCACGATGAAGCCGATGAATCCAGACACCCAGAGTGCGAAGGGAATGAACGCGCCGTGTCCGTCCTGCTCCGTTCGAGAGAACGACCACCCGTAGGCGGCCAGACACACAGCGGTGGACAGATAGAGAATGGCGCTCTTGTCGAACCATGGCAAGTCGGACAACAGGATAGGGCCTAGCGCTACGGTGGAGGCGACCCACAGCGCGGCGGCCATGTCCATCCAGCGGTTCCTTGCAACGATCAGCGCGGCCGGGATGAGGACGATAAAGTGCAGCGCGGCGTTTAGCGTGGGGTTTTCGTGCTGCTGCATGTTAGGCAACACGCATGCGGTCACTAAACCGCCCATCAGACCGAGAACCAAGAACGGCTTGAAGGATCGCCAAAGGCTGAATGCAAGGTTGGCGAGGCTCAAAGCGAGGAAGAAGGCGACGAGCGCCTCTCCCGAATAGAGATGGTAGTAAAGGTGCCCGCCCGCGAACGTGGCGTACAGCCCGCAGGATCCGAGTCCGGTGAGGATCTGCCCGTACTCTTCCTTAAGGTCTCGCTTGACGATGCCGATGGCGACGAAGCCGGTGCAGAAGAGCACCTCCGCGCCGAACATCATGGCAGGGGTGACGAGGCCCTTTGAGTAGCCCCAGATCACGAGCAGCACAATGCCAAGCAGGGTGAGGAGGGCGCCGACTTTAGGGAGTAGCTTGGCACCGATCAGGTATTCCGTGTCGATCGACAGGGGTTTGCGCTCTTGTGGAACGGATGGCCAACGGGGAGGCTTGTAAGGCTCGCGCAGCTTCGGGGTGTAGGTGTAGCTTGTGGCTTGGCGTTGCGGCTCTTGCCTTACGGGCGGAGGTTCCGGCGGCCGGGTAGGAAGTGTGCCGGATTCGAGCCTTTCCAGCCTGGAGCTCAGGTTCTCGAGGCGATCCTCGAGACGCCTCAGGACGTCCTCGATGCGGGGTTCTTCCATAGCGGACCAGGTTCAACCGCTTTGGTCGACGCCTTTACAGCACTACGCCATGCGGCCTATGGCGTTGCAGAGGGGCAGACAGGAATGTCTGCCCCACGCCGAGCTTTAAGGGTAGATACCGCGCCGAATCGTGGCCTCGGCGACTCTCTTCACGCCAATGATGTAGGCCGCGGTGCGCATGTCCGTCTTGTGGTTGCGCATGGCCTGCTCAACGGCGGCATACGAGAACTTCATGATCCTCGTGAGCTTTTGGTTGACCTCTTGCTCTTCCCAGAAGAAGTTCTGCAGGTCTTGGACCCACTCGAAGTAACTGACGATGACGCCCCCCGCGTTCGCGAGGATGTCGGGCACGATCATAACGCCCTTGTCGGAGAGGATCTGATCGGCGTCGGGGGTACAGGGCCCGTTTGCGCCTTCTACGATCAGCTTGGCCTTGACGTTATTGGCATTGTCGCGAGTGATCTG
>JAXDKF010000117.1:0-4526 GCA_034667265.1 Fimbriimonadaceae bacterium | reverse complement strand
CTGGATATCGCGCGCCGACCAGTCGTTCACCAGAACAAAGCCGAGAATGTAGTCCGCCACTTGGTCGATCGGGATAGGCTCGCCGAGGGTGTTGCCGCGGCCTGTGAAGAAGCCGAGCTCCAGCTCGAAATCCAGCTCCTTTGTGGGCCCAAACGAGGGCTTTTCAGCATTGGCGTCTTTGGTCTGCCCCTTCGGCCTGCGCACCGGCTCGCCGGAGACCATCACGCTAGAGGCCCGGCCGTTGTAGCCGACTGGAAGCCACTTGTAATTCGGCAGCAGTGGCGGCATGTCAGGCCGAAACATCTTGCCCACGTTGGAGGCATGGTTGATGCCGGAATAGAAATCCACAAAGGCGCCGATCAGCACAGGGAGCTGCTCGTCCGCCTTGTTGAGGGGTAGCAGGGCCTGGTCTCGCAAGGCTGCGTTGTCGCGCAATGTAGGGTTGTCCTCCCGCAAGAGGTCATAAACGATCTGTCGGAGCTCGGTCAGGTGCCCGCGCTCGAGGTCCTGGAACGAACAGAGCATGGGGAACTGCTCTTCCGGGATCAAGCCCGCGTCCATCAACGTCCACAAGTGCAGCACGAAGTCCCCGATCCGCACGCAAACGCACTCGGGTTGAGACTCCGGGCAACTCACTCCAAAAGGAAGATTCTGGATCGGAAAATGGTGGTCGGGTGGGACGTCGATCCAGCTCTTCGCTTTGGGGGGAATAACAAAACTCATCGAGAGGCTCCTGAGACGTCAAGGATTATGAAGCGGCTGCGCACCGCTATTCGGACCTTCATTCTTTGCTCCACGTTCGGGAGGCTCACGCCGGTCGTCAGCGGCTGATCGCGCCTTCGAGAAGACCCATCTTCCGTAGATCCTCCAGGGGCTCCTCGACGGAGCACGATCCATACGAAACGAAGACCTCCCGTGCGGCTGCCACATCGTCCATCGATGCTTTCTGCCCCCGGTAAGCCACGCCGTCGTCGGAGAACGCGAAAGCGGAGGGATCGGCCTCCGCCAGGATCGCCTCGATTTCCCTGCGGTTCAGCTCGTGGGCATGGAGCTGGGCCAGAGCGACCAGGATGTTGAGGAACCCATGCATGTTGCCGCCCGACGCATCGTCCTTTCGAGGCAACGGATGGTGAAGTCCGGCGGTCAGCTTGAACCGAAGGTCCAGGTGGGCGCATTGCTGTACAAATCCAGCGACTTCTTCGATGGTAGGAAACGCGGAAGCTTCTAAACCGCCGGTGCGACCCTTCGCGTTCAGCCATTCCGATTCTGCGAGGAGGGAGAGCGACTCATCCATGGCGGGCGACCAGGGCAGCTCGACAAAGACGTCCACATCGTTGAACCCATGGAGGTCCTTGATGTAGGACTGCAGGTGCTCGTGGTCGGGCGCGCGGATCTCGAACGCCTCGATCTCGGCGTGGTTCTCGGCATCGATAAGAAACTTGTTCATAGCCTGAGAGTCGTGGGTGAGCGCATGCTCCCAGGTCTTTCGATCGGTCGAAGCTTGACCGACGACGGTAACGGGCACAAGGGGCTCTTCGGGATGTTCGGCAAGTTCTCGGGCCAGCTCCGGTAGCTTGCCCGTGGAGCACACGAACCGGCTGACGATCCACTTCTCGGGACCTTGGCAGTAGCGTAGATAGTTCTCAACAGAGTCGCTGACGTTGAGCTTCGCGGGAGGGAAGAGCCCGGCGTAATCGATGACGTCGGAGAGCAGAACCTGGAGCGCCTTCCTCATGGTGCAAGTATTACCCTGACCTGCGGGCTGTTGGCTGTTGGCTGTTGGCTGTTGGCTGTTGGCTTGTTGGCACCGACACTCCTGTCCGCAACCTCGACATCCCAGAAGTCCGGCGTCACGATGTAGCAAAATGCAACAACGGCTCGGCCGTCCAGACACCATGGCGAGAATGCGCGTACTCATTGCCGACGACGACCCCATCATCCGGCTCGACCTCAAACAGATGCTCGAGAACCTCGGCTACGAGGTCGTGGCCGAAGCGGGCGACGGGCAGGGCGCGGTCGATATGGCTCGAGAAACGAAGCCCGATATCTGCATCCTCGACGTCAAGATGCCCGTCATGGACGGCATCGAGGCGGTCAAGGCGATTACCGAAGAGAACATCGCGCCGGCCATCCTGCTAACGGCCTACTCGGACCACGAGCTGGTCGATCGCGCGAAGGAAGCGGGCGTCTTCGCGTACCTGGTGAAGCCGTTCAAGCCGAGCGACCTCCCTCCGGCGATTGAGATCGCGCGCAGCCGCTATGAGCAGAACCTTCATCTCACAAACGAGGTCGGCTCTCTAACCGAACGCCTGGAAGCTCGCAAACTCGTTGACCGTGCGAAGGGCATTCTCATGAGCCAGAACTCGATTCCGGAAGCCGAGGCCTACCGCCGCATCCAGCAGCAATCCATGAATCTTCGGAAGACGATGCGAGAAGTAGCGGAGGCGATCATTCTCGCTAACTCAGTGTCCAGCGCATAAGGCCATGCGGCGCCGCGAGCGTCCCCAGATGAGTTGGGCCGGTGATTTTCGCTATATATAATGGCTATTGCAAGCAGCTTCAGCTTCATACTGTAAATAGTTTTTTCTTAGGCTACTAAAAGGATTGTTTTGACCCGCATTACAAACGAAAACGCCGTGCGCCTTGCAGGCGCGGAGCTTGGCAGGGCCAGGCACGCATGCGCGTTCTTTCACACCCGTGACGAGGAATACGCGATCACGATGCCTTTCATCAAGGAAGGGTTCGACCTGAATGATCGTGCCTTCCATATCGTCGATCCCCAGATGAAAGCGGACCACTTTCAGCGTCTCGCCGATCAAGGTCTCGATGTCGCCGGGTTGCAAGCTGCGGGTTCTCTAGAGGTTCGCCAATGGGACGAGGCCTACTTGCGAGGCGGACGTTTTGACCAAAACGCGATGCTCCATCTCATCGAGGAGGTGCTCATTGCCGGTACGGCGAAGGGATACCGGCTCACGAGGCTCGTGGCCAATATGGAGTGGGCACTCGAGGACCGCCCGGGGGTGAGCGACGTTGTAGAGTACGAGACGAGGTTGAACTACCTTCTTCCGAAATACGACGATGCGGTCACGTGAACCTACGATCTGGCCAAGTTTGGCGCAGATGTAGTAATGGACATTATGAGAACCCACCCGATGGTGATAATTGGAGGATCTCTCTATGAGAATCCGTTCTTCGTCCCACCGGACGAGTTCTTAGCAGAGCTTCGAAGTCGTGCCGCTAACCAGTAACAGAGCCGCGATGCAAGGAACGTATAGCGATCGGGAGCAGATGCTCCGGAGGTCCATCCGGGACATAATCGCGCTTTCCGCCCTGCCCGCGCTGTGGAAGTCGCAAACGCCCGCGGATTTGGCCCAAAACCTTGTCGACGCGGTCTGCAGCGCCCTCGACGGCGACTGCTCGTGTATCCGCTTCAAGACTCGAGGGGGCGGGGTCATCTTCGTCGCGTCCACCGCGGCGCAAAAGGAGACGCTGACCGCGGCGATGCTCGCAGACCGGCTAGCCGCGTTTCTCGAGAAGAGCGAACGCTGGGTAGGCGAGGCGCCAAATCCGGTTGGTCCCGGCCAGGCACGGATCGCAGTCGTGCCCCTCGAGAGTGGCCGGCTGGGTGCACTGGTCGTCACGTCGACGCGCCCAGGATTTCCCGACGAAACCGGGCATTTGTTGCTTGGGCTTGCGGGAACCCAGGTCAGCCTGTTGCTGGATCGGGCCGAGGCGATCCAGGCCATCTCTGAGAACGAGCAGCGCTTGCGGCTCCTCATCGAACAGTCGCCCCTCGCGATCCTAACGTTCTCCCCCGATGGCAGGGCCATTGGGGCTAATCCAGCGTGGGCGAGACTCTGGGAAACCGTTCCCGAGGCGGTAGCGGGATATAACCTCCTCTTGGACGCGCAACTGGAGGCAAAAGGGGTCATGCCCTTAGTCCAAGAGGCGTTTGAAGGCCGATCCGTCCACATTCCTAGGCTCTATTACGATGCGGCGCAGGGCGGCACAGGTGCGCGCGCGCGTTGGATAGACACCCACATCTATCCCATTAAGGACTCTGCGGGCTCCGTGCTGGAGATCGTCATGATGCTCGAGGATGTCACCGACGGCGTTCGGCTCGAGCAACAGCTCGCGGATATGAACGAAGAGCTCGAGGTTCGAGTGCACGAGCGCACAGCCGAGCTCGAGGCCGCCAACAGAGAGATGGAAACCTTCACGTACACGGTCGCTCACGACCTCCGGTCGCCGTTGCGGGCAATCGTGGCAACAAGCATGATTCTCAAGGAGGATTTCATCGAGGCTCTTCCAATGGATGCTCGCCCGGAATTGGAGAGCCAGGCACGCGCCGCCAAACGCTTGGGAATCCTCATCGATGAGCTCCTAAAGCTCTCTCGGCTGGGTCGAGAGCCGTTGAACCGCGCAAATGTCGACATCTCGAAGATGTGCTCGGACGTCGTGGCGGAGCTCCGGGGGAGCGGCCACGGCACCGTCTGCACCTTCGAGATCGAGCCCCAAATGACGGC
>JAXDKF010000116.1:0-9984 GCA_034667265.1 Fimbriimonadaceae bacterium | reverse complement strand
ACATGGACGAGCCAGTAGTGGCCCTTATGTTCCGCTCTTCCTGCAAGACCGTGGTTGGCGATGTCCTGGGCGTCAGTAAACGGGTCGAAATCGATCCCGACGATGTAATCGGAATTCTTTTCTTGCGCCTTACGGTCTTCCAGCAGCGCATGTCGCAGCTCCCGGCTGAACATTTCGGGCCTCGAGTTGATAGCGACAATCTCGTCGGGCATTTCGTCAGCTTGGTCCTTCTTGTGAAGCTTAACCTTGTTGAGACGGGCTTCATCCCGGCGATTCTCCATTGGGATGTACCAGTCGTAGAAATCCTGCACGAACCGGCGAACCGAAGCAGCCTCCGAAGGCGAGCGGCCTCGTTTGGATTGTCTCGCGATGGTCTTCAGCGGCGAGCTAGCCCGTTGAGGGTGGCTCGTGAATGCGTGGGTGGCGAGCACGGCGCCTAAGTGAACAGCTATCAAAATCATCTTGCCTATCCGTCTTCCATGCCCAGCTGATGCACCTTCCGCACAAGACTATCCCGGCGGAAAGATTGCCTTGATAACCTGGCCGTTGTCTTTCGCGATAAGGAGCGTCAATTCCGCAGAGGCCCCTCCAGATCTAAGCAGCTCCGACTTGCGAACGCAGCCCTTCACGATCCAAGCCTTGCCCGATATCTTGGCCTCGAACTCGTACTTCTTGGATTCCACTTGTCCCAGAAACGGCTTGGCGATTGCCGTTGCAACGGCAATCGCGGTCTCCGCATCGGGCACGAAGCCCGGAAACGGCCTCATCGCATTTGTCGGGGCCAGCTGCTGGACCTGCGAGCCGCCCGTCGAGACCACGGCCACCACGAGCATTGCGAGACATACAGCATGCTTAATATGAGTACTTCCATCTTCTCACATCGGTTTGGCAGCCCGGCTCGCCGAAGACACCACTAGCGAAGAGTTTCCATAAAGCCTTTCCGACGCAGGCATACTTCACAAGCGATGGAAGGAAGGCTCCCAGGGTACGTGCTATACAACCACTTCCTTGCAAAGCCGTTCCAGGATATGTCCAAGAAGGAAGCTGAGGATAACTTCAAGTACTTCGTGGACCAGATTCCGTCACGAATCGAGATCCTTGAATACACCGTGAAGAAGTCCGCGGGAATCAGGCTTGACGGGCAGGAAGCGACGTTGCGGCGGCTAGGCAGTTGGTTTGCGGAAGTCTCCGCGACGATGCGCCTGACACAAAAGGAAATCGACCGTGACAAATCTCAAATGCCCGACCACTTGGTCGATTTCGTGCCCGAGTGGGACATCGACGAGCAGACTATTTCCCTTTGCTTCGACGTTGGCGCCTACTTTGCCGAAATGCTCCGACGCGATGTGCCCGGGACACAGTGGTTTCTGATCATGAAGCCAAAGAACGACGCGGACTACAATCAACCGGTCTTGCTCTCTGTCGGAAAGAAAATATGGCTTAATCCCTTCGGTGTGATGACCTCACTTGCGCGTGGCTTCGTAGATCACACAACTCCTCCGGAAAAGTTCGCTGACATTTATCCCCTGTGGCGATCAAATTTGCAAAAGTATTGATGCGTGAGCCCAGTTCTCCAAACGTAAGGAATCATGCGTCGATAACCCAATGACGCTATCGTCGAGACTAATCAAGGCAGACCCAAATGAATCGCGAGCGCGTCATTGCCAACTGAGGGATGGAAGCGGCGCGCAGGAATAAAAAGGAGCGGCTCTATGTTCTCACGGCGTACCCGAAATGAAGAGGAAAGCGCTGAGGTACGAAAACCTGAGGAACTTTCTCTTGGGATTCGTTTCGGATGAGCACGATCAGCCTGGTCGCACGATCGAGTCGTTGGTTCACGAATACGCAGAGATTTCAGACCGCGATCTCTTGCTGGCAATTGCCCTTGAAATAGACGCGCTGCTGCTAGAAAATCCATTTCCAACCGAACAGCTTTCCAATACCTGCAACATGAGGTTCAGGAATACGACAATCGCCATAGATTGGCTGAAGAGACTTCGTGAGTTGGTGGCAAAGGAGGCAGAAAGGATCCGCTGCAGCACTGAAGGTCTAGTGATGTGCCGATCCGTTGCTGGAGTCGGCATGCGAATAATAGTATGAGTCCCTTTTTCATCGCCGGAGTCGTGGTCGTCGCAATCGCTGTTATGTTGGATGCGGCGAACCTCAACATGGGATGGCACACGTATTGGGGTCGGTCGAATTTTAGCCCCGTACTAGTCCTTCCTGCGGTGGGCTACGGACTGGCTGCCTTGGCCTTCTGGGGTCCCACGAGGCAAGCCCTCCTGGCCACTCTCTGCGGATTCGTGGTTCATCTGTTCTGCGGGCTCTATTTTCCTCTCCTGAAATTCCGTAAACACGGCTATGCAGGCGAAGATGCCGCTGCAGTGGAACCGTCGCGGGACGAAGGCGATGCGTGACAGCCTTTGGATTCCTGGTCCAGCAGGCGGGTCATGGTCATAGGCAGGTGGAGCTAGGACGAGACAACGGGACGGTATGAGATAGGTGCGGCGTAGGCATCCAGTAAACTTGAGCCCTCCTCCATGGTGCACAACGTAATCATCGCCGGCTCGGGGCCGGCTGGGTACACCGCCGCTCTCTACGCAGCCCGAGCCAACCTCGAACCGCTCCTTTTCGCAGGCATCCAGCCCGGCGGGCAGCTCATGATCACGACCGACGTCGAGAACTATCCCGGCTATCCCGACGGCATCATGGGCCCGGAGATGATGGAGCTGTTCCGCAAGCAGGTCGAGCGGTTCGGCACGCAGATCCAGGACCGCGAGATCACCAAGGTCGATTTCGGCAAGCGGCCGTTCAAGCTCTGGGCGGAGGACGAGTTATTCGAGGCGAAGGCCGTCATTGCGGCCACCGGAGCCAGCGCAAAGTGGCTAGGCCTCCCGAGCGAGATCATCTACGGCGGATTCGGCGTGAGCGCCTGCGCCACCTGCGACGGTTTCTTCTTCCGAGGCAAAGATGTCGTGGTGGTGGGCGGCGGCGACACCGCGATGGAAGAGGCGAACTACCTCACCAAGCACGCCAACAAGGTCTATGTCCTGCACCGGCGAGACTCGTTCCGAGCCAGCAAGATCATGCAGGACCGCGTCCTCGCCAATCCCAAAGTCGAGATCCTCTACAACACCGTGCTGGAAGAGATCACCGGCGACATGCATCCGGTCAAGAAGGTGCGCGGCGTGCGCATGCTCAACCTCAAGGAAGAGAAGCAGCACGAGATGGCGATCGACGGCGTATTCATTGCAATTGGGCACAAGCCCAACAGCGACATCTTCAAGGGCTGGCTGGACATGGACGACGTGGGATACGTGAAGACGCAAGCGCACTGCTCGCACACCAACATTCCCGGCGTTTTCGCTGCGGGAGACGTGGCCGATTCGGTCTATCGACAAGCCGTTACGGCTGCCGGCACGGGCTGCATGGCGGCCATCGACGCAGAACGCTTCTTAGAGGCTGAAGGGCACTGACGATGCTGTTGGCGTTCATCGCCATGGCCGTCCTCGCGCCGCCTTCCACCGTGCGAGAGGACTTGGGCCTCACTCTCGAGAACCCGATGAGTGGCGCGTCCGATGCGATGCTTTTGCAGAGAAGCGACCGCCTGGATCCGCCCAAGCTCTCGCCCCACAGGTTCGAGGGGAAGAAGTGGGAGTTCGACTGGATCACGTCGGGCTTTGGCCTCGATCCGGAGACCAAGCAGATGTCGCTACGCTTCCGCGTTTATTCGCAGGAGCGGAAGCCGGATAGAGACGTGGCGATGCTCGCCACCATGATGAATCTGCGCATGTGGGAGCTGCTCAACCACAAGTACAAGGTGGACCACCGGCCCACAGAGAGGAATCTGCGCTCCGTGGACGAATATCTCTGCTGGGGCGGTACCGGCGGCGGCGAGCAGATGATGGCCGAGGACCTCGTCGAGGGCATTCCGCGGCGGGCAAACGTGATCTACATCTACGACATGGCCGGGTTTAGCGAGCCTCTCGAGATGGCGCGCGAGCTCGCCCACGAGTACGGCCATGCGGTCCTGCCGGCGGTCGGCGGTTTCAAAACGCCTGAGGATTGGGGGAACGGCTATCTGGGGGAGCGGCTCTTCCTGCGGTGGCTTCGCGATGCGTTCGCGGCTGGGCGGATCGATTCGGGTTCCACGATGGGCGCTTCGCTGGAGTCGCTGGATGGATGGGTGAAGGCGAAGGTCGATCCATTGGTTCAGAATGCCGCGCTCCATGAACCGAGCGTCAAGTTGCTTGGTAGCCAGGGACAGAACGCGATGAACGCGTACATGGGGCTGGTACTGTATGCGGACTCGGTGTTGCCTCCGCCGGTGGTGTCGCGGTCTTTTCGGGTGATTGGATCGACGTCCGCGCGGGACTATCCGGCCGCGCTGGTAGAGGCTGCGTCTACAGCAAGCTACACGGTAATCCCGCCGCCTTATTTTGCGGGCAAGAAGCTGTGGTTGCCGCTCGGGAAATCGCGGGTCCAAGGCGGGACAGTTGTCGCTCGGTCTGGGGCGTGGGCGCAGGTGCAGCCATCGCCGGGGCCGATCGTCGTGCTTGCGCCGGGGGCGTAGGTGCGAATGCCCGTAAGCGGTGAGCAGTAAGCAGTGTGACCCGCGCCCCAACACCTTAACACCTCAATACCGTAACACCGCCCCTCCTTGTGCATAATCCGCGAGTGGGGCGATGGGTGGGCGCATTTGTGCTGGTTCTGCTCGCGTGCTTCGGGATCGTCGCTTCTCACGTCCGATCGCCGCTGCTCCTGCAAGATCCGGACACCCGCGTGATGTTGGACAAGCTCGCGGAACGCAACGACGACTGGTCGTGGTTCAGGACCGATTGGCCGTTGGAAAATCACTTCTACCGTCCACTGGCGGCGCTGAGCTTTCAGCTCGATCGCTTGAGCTTCAAAGAGGATGCGGCGGGATTCGGATTGTCGGCATCTCTTTATTGCGCGGTGTGCGTGCTGGCGCTGTTCTGGCTTGGGCGCGAGGTGACCGATAACCCAGCTTGCGCCGCGGGCGCGGCGATCCTCTTTGCGCTGTGGCACCGAGGAGAGCCCTTGGCATGGGACCTCGCGGCGACGATTGCGGCCGTGGTTCTTGCGGGAATCGGATTTCTGCGGCACCGAGCTCGCTTCCGCAACTACTTGCCCGCCGTCCTGGCGGTGAGTTTCCTCGCCATCGAGCTGAACGGCGTGTTCCTCAAAGAATCGCCAGATGGTTTTTTTTCGCGGATGCTCGCGTGGCTGCCATCGCGAACGGCTTCCACCATGACGGTGTTCGCGCTCTGCGCACTCGCCAGCTACGCGCGGTTCGAACGGCTTGGCTCAAAGCGCGAGGTCCCGCCATCCGCAACCGACCTGCCCGCAACTCGGAAATCCGCCGAAGCCACTGCGCAGCCGCCGGTCCCCTGGATCTGGCTGATTGCTTCTTATATCTTTGTCGTGCTTGCGTTGGGCTGTTACGAACAGGCCGCGATGCTGCCGATGATCCTCCTTATCGTCGGCGCCGCGATGCATGCGATGGGCTACCGAGTGCGCTGGCATTGGCACATGCCCTTCTGGCTGATCCTCGCCGGATATGTGACGTTGCGCTCCGCAGTGCTGCCAATGGGGCTCTCGGAGTATCAGCAGCAGCAAAGCCGCTCGGGCCTTACCGTGGTCCTGTCGATCCTCCAATACGTCTTCCCTTCGCTGACCGGGGCGACGTTTTGGTGGGCGGCGCTGTCGCTCGGTCTCGCCGTGCTGTTAACAGGTTTCTTCTACTCGTTCCTATGGCGAGTGGCGGGAAATGCGGTGCTCTACTACGAGGCATTTCGGCGGAGCAATCTATGCATCGCGATGTGGATGGCGTCCCTGTTCGCGTTTGCGCCGATGGCCTTCCTCAAGCCCTTCGCGCACTATCACTTTTGGCCCATGGCGTTGCGATCTCTGTTCGTGGTCGCGCTTGTAGGGGTGGTGTGGGAGCTCGCGGTCAGCGCGGCGTCGCCCCCAGGGTTGCAAGCGCCTGCACGACCTTCTCCCGCGCCTGGTTCGCTTCCTCATCTGTCAGGTTGACGCCCACTTTCCTAAGCTGCAGCGCGATCGCAAGCGAATGCTTCCCTTCCGGCACGCCCTTGCCTTCATAGATATCGAAAAGCCAATGCCGCTCAAGCAGGTCTCTCGATGCCTCGGCGACGGTGCGGCTGACTTTCTCAAAGGGCACGGACTTGTCGATCAGGAAAGCGATGTCTCGGCGCACGGCCGGGTTGCGGCTGATCTGCCGGACGTGGATGTCTTGACGCGCGGAGCCGTACGCTCCTTGAATATCTATTTCTGCGAGGATGGTGTCCTCGGGAAGACCTGCCTTTTCTGCAGTGTCGGGATCGATCTGACCGATAACGCCGATCGTTCCGCTCGGGGCGAGGATCTCCGCTTGGCGCGTGGGGTGCAGGCGAGAGTCGGTGTTGGACGGCGCTCTGAACTCGATGCCAGTGAGCGTGATTTGGGCGAGTTGCTCGAGCGCTCCTTTCAATGTGAAGAACGATGCGGCGGCCGCGTGCTTGTCATTCCACCATGCCCCTTGCAGGGCGCCTTGCGAAAGCATGCCGAGCGACGTCCGCTCCACGATCCGGCCCTTTTCTTTGCCAAAGACCTGGCCCATCTCAAAGAGGTGCAGATCCCGTCCGCCGTTCCGTCTCGCGGCATCGGCGAGAGATGCAAGAGTGGAGCTGCGAAGCCACATCATCTCGGGATCGTTGATGCCGCGTGGTCCTATGGGGGCGAAGCGCGGATTGTCGAGCGGGCTTTTGTCGCGCAGCGTGTGGCTGATGGTTTGGGTAAAGGCGAGTCGCAGGACCGTTTCGCGGACCTGATCCTTCCAAGCCTCGTAGCCCTGAGCGCCGCCGAGGGTGGTGGAGCCGTGCGGAAGGGCTTCCGGTATGCGCTCGTAGCCGTGGACGCGGCCGATCTCCTCGATGAGATCTTCCTCGCGGTCGATGTCGGGTCGCCAAGAAGGAGGGGTGACCTGGAACTGTCCTTGCGCCTCGTCTTTTAGCTCGAATCCCAAGTGGCTCAAGTGCCTCTTGGCCTCGTCTGGCTGGATCGGCATGCCGAGGAGAAGGGTTGCGCGCGCCGACCTGAGCTTGATGTGCTTTGGCTTGGGTGGGGATGGATAGACGTCTACGATCTCGCCCCCTTCCACTTCTCCGAGCAATTGCGTGAAACGGTGGATGGCGGCAACGACGCCCTCCGGATCGACGCTGCGCTCGAAGCGGTACGAGGCTTCCGTGTTCAGTCCAAGAGCTCGGCGGGTTGCGCGGACCGAGGTGCTCACGAAGTGAGCGGATTCCAGAAGCACGCGCGTGGCGGCCGCCGAGACTTCGGTGTCCGCGCCGCCCATCACGCCAGCGACGGCAACGGGTCGCTCGGCGTCGCAGATCATCATCATGTTGGGCGTGAGCTCTCGCTCTACGCCGTCTAGCGTGGTGATCTTCTCGCCCTGCTTTGCTTGGCGGACGACGATGCAGCCGCCTTTCAGCTTGTCGAAATCGAATGCGTGCAGGGGTTGGCCGAGCTCGAGCATCACGTAATTGGTGAGGTCGACGAGGAGGCTGATCGGGCGCTGCCCCGCTTTCATCAAGCGCTCCTGGATCCATGCAGGCGAGGCGCCGTTCTTGATGTCGACGTAGATCCGGCAGGCGTAGCGGGTGCAGGCGGGCGTTTCGATGGAGACGGAGGGGGTCGGTATTGGGTGTTGGGTATTGGGGTTGGAGGCGCTGTGGGTGAAGCGGTCCGAGGCGGCGCGGTAGAGATCGGTGGGCTCGGCGTCCTGGTCCTTCGCGAGGACCTCGCGAGCAAGGCCGAACACGGACAGGCCATCGCCGCGGTTGGACATCACCTTAATGTCGAGCACGGGCTCGCCGTTGACCTCTTCGATGCCCTCAAGCTCGAAGCCGGCCATGGTCAGCAGGTCGCCGGCTTCGGCGGCGGTGAGCTTCGTTTGGACGAAGTCTTGGAGCATCGAGTAGGGGAATTTCATGGACGGCTTCTGAGCTTACGCCATGGCCCGGCCGCAGTTCTCGTTCTGACAGCGCAACACGATCTACGAACCCCCATCCCCCGCCCCTTCCCCCTATGGACGCGCACAAACATCGCGCCAATAAGGGGAAGGGGTCCGTGAGATCATCCGGGGAATTGCTCCAGGAAGCGAAGGTCGTTTTCGAGGAAGTTGCGGAGGTCGTCCACGCCGTACGCCATCATCGGGATCCGCTCGACCCCGAGGCCGAATGCGAAGCCGGACCAGCGCTCCGAATCGAACCCATACCGCTCCAGGATGTTTGGATGGATGAGGCCGGCGCCGCCGAGCTCGACCCACTTGCCATCGAAAAGCTTGGGTGTTGAGATCGCGTAGTCGACCCCGGGCTCGACGAATGGGAAGAAGTCGGGGCGGAAGCGGACCTTCACTTCCTCGCCGAACATCGCGCGGGCGAAAAGGCCAAGCGTGCCCTTCAGGTCCGCCATGCTGATGCCCTCGTCGATCATGAAGGCGTCGACTTGGTGGAAGGTGTGGCCATGGGTGCGGTCGACGGCCTCGTTGCGGTAGTTGCGGCCCACCGTGAACACGCGCAAGGGCAAGCTCATCTCGCCACGCTGGACCATCTCATACACGCGGCCTTGGAGCGCCGTCGTCTGCGTGCGGAGAACGAGGTCGTCGGTCACATAGAACGAGTCTTGGTCGTCCATCGCCGGGTGGTCCGGCGGGTAGTTAAGCGCCTCGAAGTTGTATCGGAACTCCTCGAGCTCCGGCGACTCCATGTACCGGAATCCGAGGCCGGTGAAGACGTCCTTGATCTTGTTCGTGGCCTGTTGGAGCACGTGCTCGCGGCCCATGCGGACCGGCATCCCGGGAAGGGTGACATCGATGCGCTCGCGCTCGTACTGATGCTCTCGTTCGGTGCAGCGGATGGCCTCCAAGCGCGTCTCGAGCAGCTTCTGCACGCGCGACTTGGACTCGTTAACTTGCTGGCCGAAGTCCTTTCGCTCTTCCGCCGGAAGAGCCCCGATCTGCTTCAGGAGGCCGGTAAAGAGCCCGCTCTTGCCGAGGTACTTGAGCTCGGCCTCGCGGAGCTGGGCCGACGATGTGGCCTCAACGATGTCGCGAGTGGCTGTTTTCTCCAACTCCTGGATGTCCAGCATGAACTCGGGAGTTTACTGCCGGGCGGGGCTTGAGGCTTGACTCTGGGGCTCAACGCTCAATACTCAAGGCTCAATACTTAGGGCTCAACACTCTCCCCCTCGCTTAAGCGGCTAGACCGGGATTGTCCTCCGCAACACAAGAATATTGAAGTCGAAACGGGCGCGTGACCGTTGGGAGCTCGGTGGCGTACAATCTGAAGGGCAGGTACGCGCGTGCCTCCAGCCCGAAGTTCGACGCGAAACGAGTCCGGGAATCAAGTTGACCATGACCTTAAGATCTATTTTCTGCACCCTCGCCGCAGCAAGCTGCGCCCTGAGCTTTGCCCAGGTAACGACGCCGAAATATGTAAGCGACAGGCTGATCGTTAGGTTCCAGCCTGGCACTTCGGCGACGACGATCCAATCGGTAAACGCGGCCATCGGCGCTACCGTTTCCCGATACATGCCGTCGATCGACGTGTACGTGGTGAAGCTGCGCCCCGAAACCACGGTTACGGCGGCCAAAAGCTACTACACGAGAACGACCAGCGTAAAGTATGCGTCTGAGTCCTTCTACTCGAAGGTCGACTTTATTCCGAACGACCCTGACGTGGCGAACGGAAGGGTCTATGGCCTGAGCCGCATTAACGCGTATGCCGCCTGGGACCTTACGCAGGGCCGGCCGGACATCAAGATCGCGATTATCGACACCGGCATCGACATGACTCACCCGGATCTAAAGACGAAGAACGTAGATCCGCACGACGTCATGGACGGAGACCATAATCCGACGCCTTCCCCGGCTACAAACATTCATGGCATCCACTG
>JAXDKF010000115.1:0-13939 GCA_034667265.1 Fimbriimonadaceae bacterium | reverse complement strand
GAGAGTTATCTTGATGCCGATCTTCAGAGGCAATTTTTAGAAAGAGAAGCAATGTCAACTGCTCGATATAATCAGGATAGGTTAAGCCGTCATCCCTCAGGACGCTGCAGTAGCTCCAAAGCTTTTGGACAACAAAGCGCGGCGAGCTCTTGTTCATGCTATGCGGCTCCCAGAATCGTCCCAAGCCACGTGCGGTGTGTTGGATTATTGAGCCGGTCCAAATATAAGCCGGCTGCGGCAGAATTCTTGATTGCCTTAGATCTTAGGAATTTGATCTCCTTTACGACGGCTCTGCGAGCATGACTTACCCGATCATCCTCTGGCCCATGTCCAAAATAGATGTCGCCATCATTTACAATCTGCCGAATCCGCCGATGCAATCGTCTACGCTGACGCTTCAGTTTTGAATGGTTCAAATGGTAGGCCTCGATTGATGCGGTTGCTCTGCGGTGTGCGATCGAGTCTTGGGCCTCATCCCGAGAAGGGACGACTTGTCCATCGCCTTCGAAATACAGCAGATGTGGGTCGCCCGCAATGGTTGGATCTAGAAAGAGTGGTTCTTCAAACTCCAGAAATTGATCTTCGCCAAAGACTCTTAAGGTCTCGTCCATGATTGGAAATGCGTGCTGCTTGCCATTGACAGCTTCCGATTCCGGGTCTCTGCGCGCCGAATTGCAATACGTGCAAGAAAACCGATAGTTTGTTGGGTCAAATGCAAGCCACCAGTAACCTGGATGGGATGGGCATCCTATAACGCCGCTCTTTGGGCGAAAGTGGTCCACTGCGAAGTCTGAACGGACATACTTCGTTTCACAGTACCAACATTTACCGTCAGACAGCTTGCCGAGCGCTTCCTTCAGCTCGGACCATAGCTTCGAATGCTTTGCAACAACCGCATTGCGTTCTACAGAAGTCTTCGCTGACCGTGCTTCGTCAAGTGCGGCTGACGCTCGTCTAAACCATTCGTCTCGTACCACGAAGGATCCTGTGTCGATGTGAATCAAGGGAGTTAGGTCTTCTCCTTTTTTAGTTCGTCCAATATCTCTAAAGCTTTAACACGTTGCGCCTCCTGCTCATCACCTGTCAGCGTAACCTTCAGCATCCCGTGAGCCACCTGCCACTTAGTCATCGCTCGTACGAAGGCCGGGTAAAGCGGGTCAGCAGCATCGAGCGCATAGTCAATGCCCTCGAGTGTCTCGTTAAGCTCTTGAAGTTCCGTGCTTTCTTTACTGGAGCGCACCTTCTTAACTTCGAGTGCGCGTCGTCGATCGAGGCTGGCAAGGGTATGAAGGTCTAGGGAGGATCGCAAACCGAATAACTCGCTGGTCAAGATGGCCTCTACTCCCATGCCCCTGGGATCTTCAACCGGGCGATTTGCAGTTACCAATCCTTTGTCTCGCATCAGGACCCTCACCTGATCTCGCACCAAGCCCGAAAACAATAGCGGGTCATGCGTAGCAAGTACGACCTGGCTTACGTCTAGGCCGCCAACCAGCTCCTTCATGAAATCGAGATATTGTACGCTCCACGCCGGATTCAAATGCGTATCCGGTTCATCGAGGAGAAAGAGTGCACCCTCTTCTCTGGTGAATCTCAGCAACCCCAGTACAAGCAGCAGCTGCTGTTCGCCTTCGCTTAGTTCTCGAAAGGAAATCGAATCATGGGCTGTCTCTACTCGAACGTTTACCCTGAGCTCGAGGAGAAGATCCGAAATGTGAACGCTCTCGAGAGCCGCAAATAATTCTTGAGCTGATTTGTAGTCAGCCGCCAACTCAAAAAAGCCATCTTGGTCCAGTAAGAAGTTCCAACATTCAACCGATCGCTGACGGCGAAAATCAAGGTCAATCTTCCTCACGGAGCGAGTCGTTGCCATGGAGAGTTGCTCCAATCTCTCAAGCATAACCCTAGGGGTACCAGTCGTTTCCCAAAACCTATCTTCGGTAGTGCGCGAAGCCCAAACAGGTTTGTTAATTACGAAATGTATTGAGTCCAAGGCTTGGATGCCCAAGTGTTTCAGAAGGAAGTTGCGAGCAGTGTTGTCATGCTCCCCAAAGAACGCGAGTAAGACAAATTGGCCGTGGATCGTGTCGGTCAGGAATAATCGTCGGAGGGGCAGGGCTTCCGGGTGAGCATCCGGAGATTTCAACTCACGATAGAATCGTTCCTGATGTTTTTTGAAATGCGCTGCAAAGCGGTCGCCCGTACCTGAGTAATAACCAAAAACGAATGATGGCAATGCTCCACGCTTCTCAGATCCAAGCCGCATGAATTCCGCCCGGGGTAATTCGCGACCGTCCACTTGTATACTGGGGGCCTTGCCCTCATCTCCCTGAACCCGAATTTTGTGAAGCTGAGGAGGCGCGCCGTATTGGACTTGGTAGCGAAGTTCGAAAGAAAAACTGCATACCTCTCCAAGATCGAGATTACGAAAAATTACGACCAGTGCTTCTAACAGATTAGACTTGCCGCTTCCGTTCTGACCCACGAGCACAAGAAATGGATGGCATTCATCAACGTCTAGTTCAAAATTGCGCAGGTTCTTGAATCCGTCGATCTTAAGGTGATCCAGCCTCATTTAGCCGCCTTCAGTTTGGGCGGAGTATTTCCAGGTATGTTGACTACCTTGCCTTCGCGAATTGCCAACCTAAGCCTGTCATAAAAGGCGTTGACCTCTTGAGGCTGTTCGGGATTGTAGCCCGATGCCTCAAGAAGTTCCTGTGCAGTGAGAGCGCCGCTCTTGCGGAGGACCACTTCGAGTGACCGACGGCGTGGCTGCGATGGTTCAGGCATATCGAGCAAGCTGGGTTGTGCAAAGGAAGTGCCTGTTCGGGTGCTGCGTGCGCGCTTTTGTTTCGGTTGCCTTCCTGAGATCTGCACGGGCGAATCTCCGACATTCGCCGTTCCCAAGCCAGCCGAAACGGCCTTCTGTAGTACGTGCAACGCCAACTCGTCTACAGTTACAAGTCCCAGCTCCAAGTGTTTTCGTGCCGAGCTCAGCTTCTCATTCGCGTCGAAAGTGACTGCAACGATGCGGTGCTGTTCTTCGATCGGCGGCACCGGGAACGGCATGCTCGAAAAGCGATCGCATCCCAAGTGTTGGATGCCCGCGCCCTTTGCTCGTGCGCCAAAGATTCCAGAGCGCGCGTAAAACTTGAACACGATGTAAGCAAACTCCGGTGTCGCGTGGATGGGCCTAAATCGTATCACCGTGTTTTGAAAGGCACATTCAGGTATCTGGTCTCGCCATATCGCAGGGCGTCCAACCTGGCTCGGACTTCCTGAAGCTTCTGCCAAGAGTACATCGCCGCTCACTAACCTCAGCCTCTCAAATTCTTGCGGTTCGAAGTGCATAAAGTTGACGTCAGTGACCTGGAGCCCTGCTCTCGAGATGTTGGCTGCTCGGATATACGGGCGCAAGTTGTTGCCTTTCGACCGGCTGGGCGACCGTTGCATGCCTAGATCTACCGTTCCTGCTTCGCCTACGGTCGTGAGAGCCCAGGTAGGCGGCAACGGCAGGCGCCAGATTTGTTCCTCTAAGATTTCCCTCAATTCAAAACCGCTGATGCTTGTCCTGGGCAATGCACCAGGCGGCAGCACTCAAAGCACACACTAGATGATACTGTTAAGGCACAACAGACAAGTTGCGGTCTCACGCTATCCCAAAATGTAGCCACAGAAATTGCGCGTACTGCTGGAAATCGCACAGGTTCTCTAGATGAAGAGCCCTTGCAGTAGACCTCTTGGAGTTTAGGTCAGGAGAACGCCTGATACGAAACGCCTCAGCCCTCTTCTGGTTCCTCCGCGACCTTCCGCATGATTTGCGGCCCCGTATTTGACCCTGAGTCCAGCTACGCAACCCTGAGAGTCTCGTCGTAGGGGCAGGTCTCCTCGGCAATTTCCTTTTGGAAGAAACTCGCGCAGGACCCGCTGGTGGGGCCGGTCACGTTCGCCGCATAGTGAGGTACATGATCACGGGCCGATATTCGTTAGCGAGGTCTGGGCTCAATAACCTCATTTGCTCTCTATGGCTTGCCTAAGCGCTACCGCACAGCGAAGCCGTGGAAGCTCTACTGCAAGGAATGATCAGGCGGCTGAAACGGCAAACCAGGCTCACGGCAAGCCGCAGCAGATAGTAGAATGAGCCTCGTGGCAAGCGTGCTTAGCGCCGAGATGACACCGGACGTGCAGACTGATTTGAAGGCCGAACAGGCCTCTTTTTTGGAGAGGGTCCAGGAGTTCTGCGACAAGGAGATCCTGCCGAACACTCGAGCCTGGGAGCAGGCCGCCGAGTTCCCGAAGGAGATCTGGCCGAAGCTCGGCAAGGTAGGCATGCTCAAGGTCCTGCTGGCCCCGGAATGGGGTGGTCTGGGCTACTCTTGCGAGACGTACTGCGATATGATCCGGCTAGTCGCCAAGGCCGATCCGGCCCTCGCCATGAACCTGGCCGCTTGGAACGCCCTCAGCTTCGCCCATCTCGAGAAGTACGGCAACGACGAGCAGCGCAAGAAGTACATTCCGCCGATCGCCAGCGGGGAATGGACGCTCGCCTGGGCGCTCACCGAGCCTGACGCCGGATCGGATGCCCGCCATGTCCGCACGTTCGCGACGCCCAACCCCGACAAGCCGGGTTGGTACAAGTTGAACGGGCAAAAGATGTTCATAACCAACGGTGGCAACGCGAACCTGATCATCGTGATCGCCCGCGTTGACGAGAAGAACCTGACCGCCTTCCTCGTCGAGAGAACCGACCCGGGATACATCTTCAAGGAGAGGCTCCATACGGTTGGCGTATCCGCTTCCAACACAGTCGCATTCGAGCTGAAAGACGCCGATGGCTGGCACACTCCGTGCACCTTCGAAGAGGCCATCTCGTTCCTCTTCCGCGGTCGCCTGGGCATCGCCGGGATGGCCCTTGGAATTGCGGAGAAGGCATTCGAGCTCGCTGTCGAGTACTCAAAGCATCGGGAGCAGTTCGGCCGCAGGCTTTGCGACATGCAGTCGGTGCAGAACATGATCGCGGACTCGGCGATGGAGCTCGAAGCGTCAAGGCTGCTGGTCAAGAACGGCGCCCGCCTAGAGGATATGGGGCTGCCCATCGCAAAGGAAGCCTCCTACGCCAAGCTCTTCGCGAGCGAGACGGCGAACCGAGTCACGGATCGGGCCCTCCAGATCCACGGTGGTCGTGGCATGTGGAAGGAGTTCCTGGTCGAGAAGCTGTGGCGCGACGCCAAGCTGACCGAGATCGGCGAGGGCGCGAGCGAGATCCAGCGGCTGGTCATCGCGAAGACAATCCTGAAGTAACCCGCGGTCACCGTTGCGCTGCCTCCAGACGCCACTTTTCGCGACGTGCTCGAATGCGTCCCGCGGGCGTCTGGAGGCATCATCGCTGGTTCTGCCGGATGCCTGTAGCCTCGAGCCCGACACGTTTCTGCTCCACAAGCGTAGTACAGTTGCGAGCATCTAGCGTTATGATCGTTCCCACCCTCCTCGCTCTCTCGCTCCTGCAGGCCGATGCCAAGCCGGCCATGCTCTCGCGTGTCTTCGCCCCAAACCAGAAGTACACGTACGATGTCAAGTCCCATCTTCAACTCGAGAACCGGCAGCGCGGCCTCGACACCTTCATGCCGGAAGACTTCGACATGAACTACACGTTCACGGCCGAGGTGCAGCAGAGCAAGGCCGACGGCATCGTGGTGCTCCACTACCAGCGACCAACGATGACGCAGATCCAAGGCGAGACCTGGAATTCGCAGCCGCAATCGAAGGTCGACAAAGTCAACCTCGATTACCTGTTGACCGTCTCGCCCATCAACGAGATCCTAGAGACCATCGAGCAGAAGAAGCCGGCCGCAAAGATCCCGCCCAAAAAGGCCAAATGGATGACCGGCATAACGGTGCAAGGCGGCAACCCGATCGGCCAGTTCATCGGCGAAATGTACAGGCTTTCGCTATTCATCGGCCCGGTGGATAGCGCGCTCGACTTTGCCCCCAAGCTCCCGTTCACCGAGGTCAAGCCCGGCGACACCTGGAAGCGAACCATCGGATATCAGCCACAGAAGCTGAAGGACAAGGATGGCAAGTCGGTGGTTCAGCGCCTGGACTACACCTACACCTACCGCGGTCCGGTGCAGGTGAATGGAAAGACTTTCCAAAGGGTGACCGCCGACCTAGACCTCAAGACGGATCTCGCCGAGTGGGCCAAGCAGTTCATGCCTGAAGGCGACGCTTCCGATGGGCCTCAGCTCTCCAAGCTTCCTCTCAACCTCAAAGGCACTATCGAGTTCGACCTGGATCCCAAGACTTTCAACACCGTCGCAGCCCGGGCAAGCAGCGAGGGCGGATTCCAGGTTTTCTTGAGCGATGCGCCCAAAGATCCGCTCTTTGAAACCCGCCTCAGGGGCACCACCACCATGAGCCTGCGATCAATTGCGATGGTTTCCGCTAAGAAACCGCAATAAGCGGCAGCCCCATCGCTGTTTCAGCTTTCTATAATGTTCGTGGCTCGGCAGGGATGCTTTGAGCCGTCAAACCTATGAAGGCTCAAGGAAGGGCCCGGAAGAGAGATCGTCGCGTGCCGACCCTGGCACTGCTCCTCCTCGGAATAGCCGCGGGGGTCGCTGCGATCCTGTATTTCCGGACGCGTGTAGACAGTGTCCCCGTATTCTTGATGCTCTTGGGCCTGATCGGCATCGCCCAGCTCATGCCGGTAGACCTGACCCGGGGCGGCATCCGCGTGGTGTTTGCGCTGCCATTCGTGGCTGCGCTTGCGGTGTTCTTCGGACCGGGCGCTGCCTTGACAGGAGACCTGCTCGGCATCGTGTTGGGCTCGACGATAGCGTTGTTGCGAGGCCGCGAACCTGAAGGCGCCCGCCGATTCCTCGCCAACCTCTCTATCGCTTCGGTCTCCGTGCTGTTTGGCAGCGCCTTGATGCTTGCCATTGCGCACGTCACCGTGCGTGAGCTCGTGTGGTCTCTGGCCTTCCTCTTCGGCTACGGCTTGGCCAACTTGGCACTGGTCACCTGGCTGGAGGCTAGGCTCTCCAACAGAAGCTGGATCAGCGCCGAACGTACGGCCGTAGGGGTCGGAGCGAGATCCATCGCCCTCTACATCCTTCTGGGAGTGGCCGTGAGCGCGTTGGTGGCCGAGAACATGCCTTGGCTGGTGCCCCTCAGCCTCATTCCCGTGTGGGCTCTGAGGACGGCTGTCCTGTACCAGGCCAAGCTCTACGAGAACTACTACGGCACGATCGCGGCGCTGAACATGATGCTCCAGCGCGCCCACCCTTACACTCACGGCCACCTGGAGCGTGTGGCTGAGACGGCCGAGGAGGTGGCACGCCGACTGGGGCTGAGCCCATCCAGAGCACGCCTCGTCAGGGAAGCGGCCATTCTCCACGACATCGGCAAGATCGCCGTCGACGAGGAGATTCTGGACAAGCCCTCGAGGCTCACGCCAGAAGAGCTGGAGCACGTCCGCCTGCACGCCATGTGGGGCGCTGAGATCCTAACACCGGTCCGTGAGTTTTCGGCCATCGTGCCCTGGATTCGCCATCACCATGAGCGGCCAGACGGCACCGGCTACCCCGACCGCCTCAGCGACGTGGAGATCCCAATCGAGAGCAAGATCATCGCCGTGGTCGATGCGTTCGACGCCATGATCGGCTCGGAGAGTCCGCATGGCAAGAGGACCTATAGAGACTCGATGACCGTTTCTCAGGCGCTCCACGAGCTCGATCGCTGCAGCGGCTCGCAATTCGACGCAGAAGTCGTGCGTGCGTTCCGCACTGTAGTTGAAGCGGAGGTGGCCTGACCTTGGGCATGCTGACCGTGATCGTCCTCACGTTGATGACCGTCGCCACCGTGTGGCTGCTGTACTACTCGCGAAGCCTTTTGCCTCGCCAGATGGAAGAGCGCACTACCGAGTCCGTGAAGGCGTTCGGCACCGCGGTGGAGCTCCGCTTTCCATCCCACAAAGGCCTTTCCAGCCGGGTGGTTGCCTTGAGCGATGCACTTGCGCGCCAGCTGCACCTCTCAGACACCATGCGCCGGGACTTGGAGCTTGCCGCCAGGCTCCGAGACATTGGAATGTGCTCGGTGCCCTATCGTCTCGTGAACGAGATGCCGCCGTCCGAATGGAACGTAGCCGACAAGGCCGCCTACCTGCAGCACGCGGAAGTCGGGGGCGCGATGCTGGAGAAGATCCGCGAGCTGAGCAGGCTGGCGCCCATCGTCCGTTACCACCACGCGCGTTATGACGGTGCAGACGACCCGACCATGCCTTGCGGCTTGTCCTTGCCCATGCTCGCTCGAATCCTCAAGGTGGTGGCCGATTTCGTCTGGTACGAGCGCATGAAGGGGAGCCTGATCGCCAAGGAAATTCTCAAGGCGGGGAGGGGAACCGCGTACTGCCCGCAGGCTGCCGATGCGCTGCTTACCGTGCTAACATCCACCCGTGTCGAGCAGCGTGAGCACAGCCTCGTCTGAGCGGCGCACGCGGGTCCTTGCGATCGTCCTTTTCCTCGTTGCGCTGGCCATCCGATTAGTCGGGATCACGTGGGGCTTGCCGAACGACTTGCGCAACAGCAGCCTCCACCCGGATGAACCGGTCCTGTACTCCAACTACGCGTACATGCCGAACCCGCTCTTGCCGGGCAACTACAACTACCCGACTCTGTATCCGGTGATGCTGCGGGTCGCGGGAGATGTGGCGGCCACTCTTTCCGGCGTCCAGGCGCCTCCTCAACGCGCGCCGACCTCGTTGCAGGACCAGATGTCGATGCTAACGCAAATGGCGCCGCACATGCGCGTTGTCAACCTGGCCGGCCGGGTGCTCAGCGCGTTGGCGGGAGCCGGCACCGCCGTAGTCGTTTTCTTCCTGGTTCTGAGGTTTGCGGGCACAGTGGCTGCGCTCTTTGCCGGGTCTCTCACCGCCATCGCGCCCGCTCTCGTAGTGCATTCGCGGTTTCAGACCGTGGATGTGACGGCCACCTTCTTCTTTTGGCTCGCTATCCTGTTCGCTGTCAAGTTGTATGCGGAACCTGAAAAGGCGGTTCGAGACGCGTTGCTTGCGGGAGTCTTTGCGGGCTTAAGCGCCGGCACCAAGTACGCAGGCGCGTTGGCGCTGCTCTCCGTCTGCGCGGCGCTGCTTCTGGCGAGAAATCCGTCATGGCCCAAACTTGCGGCCGTATCTCTAGCCGCATGTGCCGTTGTCTTCGTGATCACGACGCCGGGCGTGCTGTTTGAAACCTCCAAGTTCCTATTCGGCGTTTCTGAAGAGTCGCGGCACATGAAGCAGGGCCAGGAGCTAACGTTCGTCTCCACACCTCCGGGTTACATCTATCAGCTCGGGAACTTATTCACCGGCATCGGCCCGCTGGCTTTCCTTATGGGCATTGCCGGGCTGTCTTACGGTGCGCTAAAGAAGAAGCCCTGGATACTGATCATTCTCCCGTCCATCCTCGCCTACTATCTGCTCATCGGGCCATCGCAGGTGAAATTTGTGCGCTACGCTTTGCCGCTCATACCCGCGATCGCCATCGGCTTTGGGTACGCGGTCGGCGGCGCGGCGAGGCGGCCCGCGCTACGCCGCTTTGCGGTTGCTGGCGGCATCATTGCGTTGCTCGGCATCGACTCGCTGGCCATGGCGGGGTACAAGCCGGGTCCCTCAACCGACTCCTTCGATCCGCGCTTCGGGGGCGCCTTCGGCGCGTATCGCTTGACCAGTTACATGGTGCGCGAAGACCCGCGAGACGAGGCAGCCCGCTACTTGAAGGAGAAGGCACAGAGCACGCCTGGCATGACCGTGGGTCTCTTCCAGATCCCATGGTTCTGGACCGTGCCCGTTATCAAGGACCCGGTCTTCATCTATGGCTTACCGCCGGAAGCGCTTGGGCCATTCTTGGTCCAATATCTGGCAACGACTAGCCACCCCAAGGTCGTAATGGGGCCGGTCCCCACCTACATGGCTCTAACGAGCTACGAGATCTTGCCCTTCACGCGCATTAAGGATGCTTCGGAAGTGCCGATTGGGGAGCACGAGCAGTTCCATACGATGTTGAGAGTTCTGGGCTATGTCCGCGATCGCGCGGTTCTCGAGAAATCGTTCGGCGACGATGCTCCCGCAGTGGAAGACCTGATGTACGTGCAGCCAAGGGTGGATGTGTTGAGATTCAAATGAAAGCAGATCGTCGTACGCTTTGGCAGGCGCTCGCTCTTTTCCTCTTTGCCTTCGGATTTCGGCTGATCGGCATAGGGTGGGGTCTCCCCAATGATCTCCACAACCAGAGTCTCCATCCGGATGAAACGATCGTCCTGAATAACTTTGCCTATCGCATCGAGCCGGGGCAAGGAAAGTTCACGCCCGAGAACTACAACTACCCGACTCTTTATCCCCTGCTGCTGCGAGTTGCCGGCGACATGGCCACGACTTATTCGGGAGCAGAGAACCCAAAGCACACCCCCCAACCGAGCCTTTCCGAGTACCTGGACAAGATGGGACGGTTCGAGCGCACGGTCAACTTGGCTGGCCGAATCGTAAGCGCGTTGGCCGGTGCGGGCACGGCCGTCATCGTGTTTCTTTTCCTGCTCCGATTTACGGGACAGATCGGGGCTGTGTTCGGGGGCGCGCTCATGGCCATCGCCCCAGCGTTTCTCGTGCATTCCAGATTTCAAACGGTGGACGTCACATCTACCTTCTTTTTCACGGTCGCGATCTACTATGCGGCCAAGCTGCTTTCAGTACCGGGGGAGGACCACGATCCTCGAGACGTAAAACGCTACGCAAGGATCGTTCTGCTTTCCGCGCTGTTTGCGGGCTTGAGCGCGGGCACAAAGTACACGGGCGTTCTCGCCCTCCTTGCTCTCTGGACCGCGCTGTTCATCGGCCGCCATCCCCAGCGATTCCGGCTGGCTGCGTCAGCTTTGCTCGTCGCGGTGGGCGCCTTTCTGATTACGACTCCTGGAGCACTCTTGGACACCGCCCAATTCCTGAAAGGCGTACGGACAGAAACCGCGCATATGGGCGAGGGACACGGCTTCGTATTCGTTGGAACGCCTAACGGCTTTCTCTTCCACCTGGGCAACGTCGTTACGGGAATCGGACCTTTGGCCGCACTTATCGGCCTCGCCGGCCTGTTTTGGGCCGCGGCCAAGAAGCATGCCTGGGCCTGGCTCCTCCTCGTAACCTTCATTCCGTATTACATCCTCATCGGGCGGTCGGAAGTGAAGTTCATGCGATACGTGCTGCCGCTCTTCCCGGCGGTGTGCTGCGGCTTCGGCTATGCGATTGCGGCGGCCTACCGGCGTCCACGCCTGAGATACGCCTCGCTTGCGGTTGGCGCAATCGCTCTGCTCGGCCTAGATTCCTTTGCGTTCACCGCGGTAGAGAAGAAGACCTACGCAAGCTGTCTTGACCTCCGGTATGGCGGACTGCACGGCGCGCTAAAGTACACCTGGAACATGGTGAATGAGCACCCTCAAGACGAGGCAGCTCGCTACATAAAATCTCTTGCCGCCGCCGGACAGATTCGGACGGTGGGTCTGTATCGAAGGCCGTGGTTCTGGACGGTCCCCGTGATCAAGGATGCGAACTACCTCAACACGAGGGAGCCTCTTTGGGGAGAGCTATTCAGCAAGGCAACTACGCCAAGGGTCCAGTTCGCCGTCATGCGCCCTCCGGCGGATCGCGTGACGTGGACCGCGTTTGAGGTCGATCCGATTAGACGTGCCATCCAACATCCCTCTGAGGTGCCCGAAGAGTTCAAGGACGATTTCGCGGCGCTGGCGCCGCTCCTAAAAGACCTCGATCAGAAGTACGTGGTGGACAAGACGTTCGGCGGCGACGTCCCAGAGATCGAGGACCTCATGTACATCCATCCCAGAGTGGAAGTGCTGAGACCCAAATGAAGTGGGTGCCTTGGCTGGGCCTGGCCATCTTCCTCGTCTCGCTTGGCTTGAGGCTGATCGGCATTACATGGGGTCTGCCGAACGACTTACATCGCGAGAGCTACCATCCCGACGAGCCGATTGTGTGGGCGGTTTCACAACGGCTAGAGCCGGCAAGCCTCAAATTCACACCCGGTTTCTACAACTACGGCACCCTTTACATGACCCTTGCGCGGATCGCGTCGGGCTACTGCGCCCTTCCAACTGATGACTCGCAAGACGCGGTGGCCATGTACGAACGGTGCTGCATCCTGGCCGGCCGCATACTGAGCGCCCTTGCTGGTGCCGGGACGGCTTGGGTTGTGTTCGCCTTGCTACGCAGGAGAACGCACATCTTGGGCGCGGTGCTGGGGAGTCTGGCCGTTGGTTTTGCGCCCGCGTTTGTGGTCCATTCGCGATTCCAAACCGTAGACGTGGTTGCCACTTTTCTTCTCGCGCTGAGCCTCTATTTCGCTCTGAAGCTCCTGCCGGATCAGGAAGAAACTCCCCCGGATCACTACTTGCGATGGGCTGCGCTTGCCGGGCTATTCGCGGGTCTGACTGCGGGCACCAAGTACACCGGCGCGGTGGTGATCCTTGGTGTGTACGCCGCCATCGCGCTCGCCCGCAGACCTGATTGGCTGCGCTTGGCCGGAGTCGCCACGCTTGCGGCTTTCTTAGGTTTCGTCGTAAGCACGCCGGGAGCCTTGACCGATAGCGGGAGGTTTATGGCCGGCCTGAACTACGAGGTGGCCCACACCGCCGCCGGTCATGGGCTTGTATTCGTAGGCACCCCTAGTGGATTCTTGTATCAGTTGGTCAGCTTGTGGGCGGGCTTCACCTTGCTTGCCTTTCTGGGTGGGTTCGGCGCGCTTCTTTATGCCGGGCTGAGGAAGAAACCGTGGGCGCTCGTTCTCTTGGCCTTCACCATTCCGTACTACTTCCTCATTGGGCGGGCCGAGGTTAAGTTTCTGCGATACACCTTTCCGCTATACGTCCCGCTGGCAGTGGGTTTGGGATGGGCTCTGGGCCAGGCGCACAGGCGCGGCGGCACTGGACGCTTTATCGTCATTGGCGGGATCTTGGCGGTTGGGATCCAGTTAAAAACAGCAACCCAATATACGTTGTGGATGGCGCAAGAAGACCCTCGCGATGAAGCAGGGCGTTTCTTCAAAGAGGAATCCAAGAAGCGTCCGGGCCTCACGGTCGGCGTGACAGACGACCCGTGGTTCTACACACCCGCCCTCTATCCAAACGTTGCTATGACGAGAGCGGCGTGGAACGCTCCTGCGGGCAAGTTCAACCTGGGAACGCTTCAAATGCTACAGGCGAACGACCCGAAGGTGGTGTACTTCAGAGCCGATCAGAAGCCGGACTACGTAACGTACAGCACCCTCAAGAGCTACGATCTGGACCGCCTTCAGAACGCGAAGGATCTCGGAGGCGATCAGGTCCTGATCGACCAATGGAAGGAAGTGAACGCCCGCCTCCAACGAGACTACAAGCCTTTTGGCGTTTTTGGCGGGCAGCCTCCCCCCCGCCTCTACAGAGAGGACCTCGAATACGTCCATCCTTATGTGTTCGTATGGAAACGCAAAGATCTGCCTTGATCGGAGACGTGGATGAGTTTCTCGATTGCCTGCAGGTCGAGCGCGGTGCAAGCCAGCACACGATCGATGCTTACCGCAACGACCTGACCAAGGCACTTGCATTCTTCGCAAAGCTCGGGATCGGGAAATGGAGCGAAATGGAGCCGCCGCAGCTCATGCGGTATGAGGCGTCTCTTGGCGCGCCCCTTGCACGCACAACCGCACAGCGCCGCCTCAGCTCCCTGCGCTCTTTTCTAAAGTTTCTGAAGAAGGAGGGAAGGGGACCTGCCGGCGAGTTGCCCAGTACGGGAGGTTTTCGCAAAGCCAAGTCGCTGCCCAAAGCGCTCTCACTCGAGCAAATCACGGCTCTGCTGGGAAGCGTGGACACCGCATCACCAGAAGGGCTTCGGGACAGGGCGCTCTTTGAA
>JAXDKF010000114.1:0-4257 GCA_034667265.1 Fimbriimonadaceae bacterium | reverse complement strand
AGCCCTCTAAAGGGAGAGCGGGGCCTCGTTGACCTTGTGGTCATGCGCGAGCTCACCGGTGGGATCTATTTCGGGCAGCCGCGAGAGCGGCGAGACAATGGGAATACCGCGGTTGACACCTGCATCTATACCAAGCATGAAGTCGAGAGGATCGCAAGGCGCGCGTTCGACATCGCCCGACAGCGCCGTCATCACATCACGAGCGTGGACAAGGCCAACGTCCTGGAGACCAGCCGCCTTTGGCGTGAGGTGGTGAGCGATCTGGCTGCCCAAAACCAAGACGTCAGAGTCGAGCACATGCTCGTGGACAACGCGGCCATGCAGCTCATCCGCGATCCCCAGCACTTCGACGTCATTCTCACCGAGAACATGTTTGGAGACATCCTGTCCGACGAAGCGTCCATGATCACAGGATCGCTGGGGCTTCTTCCTTCCGCAAGCCTAAGCGATGCCAAGAACGGCAAGGTTTTTGGGCTTTACGAGCCGATCCACGGCTCAGCGCCTGACATCGCGGGACAAGGTCGCGCGAACCCCATCGCGGCTATCCTCAGCACGGCGATGATGCTGCGCTACTCATTTGAGGATGAGGCTCGGGCGCAGAAGGTCGAAACCGCAGTCGAGCGGGCGCTGGAATCGGGAATCCGAACGGCGGATATCTTCGAGAAAGGCACGCGCCTGGTGTCCACGTCAGAGATCGGGGACGCGATTGTGGAGCGGGTTAAGGACTGCGCCTAAGAGCGTTAAGCGTTAAGTGTTGAGGCCTAGGTTAAGCCTCAAACACTCAGCACTCAGCACTAAAGCAGCTTCGGCGTGCCTGCTCTGCCAAGACCGTCGATCATCTTCTGGAATCGCAGCAGGTCCTCATCGATCTGCGATTGAGGATCATCCTGGAAGAGATTCGCAAGAGCCTCCCCCAGCTTGCCCGCGGGCGGGTCGTATCGGAGCACAACTCGGACTCTTGTCTCGCCGTTTTCCAGCGGCTCGAAGTGGACAGAGCCGGCGTGGTCTATCGAGGATCCCTCCATGGTCTCCCAGGCGATGAGCTCGTTCGGAATGTCGTTGATGACAATGGCGTCCCACCGCACAGTCGTTCCAGCGGGGCCCTTCGCGATCCAGTGGGATCGCACGTCATCCAGCCTGCGGACAGAGTGCAGATTGGACATGAATGCGGGAAGATTCTCAAAGTCCCGCCAGAGCAGGTACAGATCCTCCGCGGGCCGGGACACCTCGATGCTGGACTCCACGCGGATGGCCTCGTGGCTCGCACCGGTTGGCTTCTTGTTGAACGGGATGCCGAGTGCGTTGTAAAGCGGCTCGTAACCGGTGGCGCCGCGAACGAGGAGCGCAGCCCCGCCCAGCCTGGCAAGAGTGCCGCCAAAGCCCTTTCGACTCAAGCCGATCGCCAAGAGTAAAGCTCCCGCTCCCATCGCCGCAAGATGCTCGATCGTGCCGATGTCGATGGGCTGCTCGCAGCCGTCCATGTCCCGATTGATCGCTCTGTTTGCCACTGCCGTATTTGGACCTATTCCGGGCGGCAGTAGTTCGGCATTCGCTGAGCGGTCCCATGGGCCCGGAACTTTAATCTTCATGGAGCCTGTAATCCCAAATGAAGCCGCAAGTTTGCGGCAACTCATGGGAGGATCGAACATATATGAGCGCATGGACTTTGGCAGCCGCGGCCGTACTCACGGGAATGACCTTGGGCGCCGGCCACCAAGAAGCGGCCGTAGCGACCGTGCAGGGAGCGCCAGCTCCCGCGATTGAAATTGCTGCACAGCGGCGTGTGAGCGTCGACTTTAGCCACGCACCCGCGAGCGAAGTTCTGAAGTGGCTCGCCGATAATGGCGCCAACTTCATCACTGCGGATTCTGAGATCCCCAAGGACGCAGCCGTGACGGTAAGCATTAAGGACGCGCCCATTGACGAGGTGGTGGATGCCTTGGCTGACGCACTTGGCGGCCACTGGGAGCGGCGAGGCAGCATAAGAGTTTTCCGCAAGGGCGTCGGATTCAGGATGTACGGTGGCGAGGGGATCGCAATGCCGGGAGAGATGTGGAAGGCGGAAGACATGGCCAGGCTGAAATCCTTCACCGGCCAACACGATGCGAAGTTCTGGACTACGCCCGACGGCAAGAAGCTGCGTGAGGAGCTCAAGGCTCTTCCCAAGATGGGAGACTTCAAGATGCCTGAGGTCCGGGTCTGGGAAACAGCGCCGGACGGGATGAAGCTCCGCGAGGAAATGAAGGCAATTCCCGAGATCCGCGAATGGGCTCAAGGCGATATGGAAAAGGCGATGAAGGCGCAAGAGAGAGCCTGGGCCGAAAGCGAAGGCGCAATGAAGATCTCCGGGAAGGCAATGGATGAAGCACGCAAGGAGATCGAGAAGGCGCACAAGGAGCATCCGGAGATGTTCCGCGAGGGAGATGCGAGAGAATTCTATTTCGCTCCCGGCGGCAAAGACTACGTGTTCCGCATGGACGGCAAGGCCCCTGTCTTCGGCAAGAGCTTGCGGCCCGGAACCACGTTCATGTTCGATTCGGGTCGGGACATCACGAAGCTGTTCAATAGCCTTACTCCCGACCAGCGCGAGATGAACCGGCGCCAAGGCTATCTGCGCATGAGGGACCTTACTCCCAGCCAGCGCAGCATTCTTGGAGTCTCTGGCAAAGCGAAGGGTTGGACGATCAGGGTCTCGAAGGACGGAGACGACCTCACGATCAAGAGCGACGACTAAACCGGAGCCGATTGGGCTTTCCGGGCTCACCCTGAAGGGGTGATTAGCCGGGGGTAGAGCGACTTCGACGAAGCAACGCGGCGTCGAAGAGCGACACCCCCGGAAATCATCTCTTCCCTTCCACCCTGAACGGGTTGGCAAGCCATCTCACCCGAAAACAAGCCACGCGTCTAAGAACCTGTCCCGTCATGCATCAGTCAAATGCGCTGTCCGTGCAAGGAGTTGCAGGGGCGGAGATTGCATGTCCACCTACTACGCCGTATTCCCCGAAACTACCAAAGGCCGCCTTGCCGTGATCACTCTGGTCAACGAGGGCGTGCCCACGGACGACATCAGCCTTGTGATGAAAGGCAATGCCGAAGGAACTCAGCTTCGAGGCAACGGCGACCACCTGGCGGACGCAACCAGCTTCGTCGGCCGCCAGGATGATCCCGTCATCGACAATCCGTTTCCCGAAAGCGCGGGAAAACTCATCGACGAGGAAGACCAGGGCGAAGCCCCGTTTGGAGGAGGCGCGGCCACAGACGACCTCAATGACTCAGCCGAGAGCGTAGATCAAACCGAAGATCCCCAGTGGCTCGCCGAAACAGAGTTCCTGGAGATGCCGAAAAACGTTGCGCAGCTCGAGTTAGGGGATTTGGACAAGGCTGTGAATACCGGCTTTCCTTCCGACCCGACAGAGATGAAGCGCCCGACACGCAACCCATTGCCACCGGTCGAAGACTTTGAGCGGAGCATCGAGGCTGTCACGATCCCCGGATTCGGCTTGGTGATGGGCAGTGGCTCACTTGCCACGGCCGCGCTCGACTACGGCGATGGCGACCCCAGCGACGACGTCGCGACCATGATGAGTCACTTCCGTGAGGAAGGCGTGCCGGACGACATCGCTTCTAGATACTTAGAGGCTTTGCAAAAGGGCGAGGCGATCATGGCCGTAGGACTTGTGCCAGGGGAGGTCGAGGCTCCGCTGGTCGAGACCGTTATGGCCCGATTCGGAGCTCACGATTCCGGCCTTTACGACGCGCCTCGCTTCTAACGCTTGCGGATAAGGGTCAAGCCGTCGAAGAGCGGAAGCAGGAGCACCTCAACACGCGAGTCTCTGCCAACGGCTTTGTTGAAATCGTGCATGAGGACGGTGTCCTCGTCTTCCCCTTCCGGCTTTAGGACCCGGCCATCCCTCAGCGTGTTGTCGATCATGATGAGGCCGTTCTGACGGATCAGCTCGAGACAGCGGTCCAGGTAGCTGGGAATGTTGGTTTTGTCGGCGTCGATGAAAGCGATGTCAAAGCTTCCCCTCTGCCCAGATCCGATCATGGCGTCCAACGTCTCTAGCGCCGGCGCTATCCGCAGATCGATGCGGTCCTGGACTCCTGCCTCGGCCCAGTAGCGCTTTGCCATGGCGGCGTACTCCTCGCTCACGTCGCAGGCCACAATACGCCCGTCTGCAGGCATGGCCAGCGCCATTGCTAGCGATGAGTAGCCGGTGAAAACGCCGATCTCGAGGTATCGCTTAGCATCGATAA
>JAXDKF010000113.1:0-4053 GCA_034667265.1 Fimbriimonadaceae bacterium | reverse complement strand
CTTACTTCTTCTTCCCGGCTGCGGGAGCTCCGGCCTTGGGTCGCTTGACTCCGTACTTGGAGCGGCCCTGCATTCGCTTGCCCACGCCCGCCGTCTGCTGGGCGCCTCGAACGATGTGATAGCGGACACCGGGGAGGTCCTTGACACGGCCGCCGCGAACGAGCACGACGGAGTGCTCTTGCAGGTTGTGTCCCTCACCGGGGATGTATGCGGTGACCTCGATGCCGTTGGTAAGACGCACACGGGCGACCTTCCGAAGGGCCGAGTTGGGCTTCTTCGGGGTAACGGTTCGCACGATCGTGCAAACGCCGCGCTTGAAAGGGTTCTCCTTCAGCGCAGGCGACTTTGACTTCACTTTCGGGACGGATCGTCCCTTTCTCACCAACTGGTTAACGGTCGGCATCTATATATGCATCGTCTCCTGTTTTCGTTTCGTCCTGTCTCGCAAAGTCCCCTTCGGGCAAATAAAAAGCCCCATCACTCGCGGAGGGGCAGGCGTACCGTTATTCGGTTGACCCTATAGTCAGTGAGTTCAATCGAACCCGAACAAGCCTCCTACAGCGAGATAGTGTCAGACAGGGGACTGCCAGACCTGGGGATTATGATGCTTTGAGCTTGCCGATGTCAAGGCCCGTGGGAACTTGGAACTGGGAACTCTAGATCAGCGGGTGGGCACGTATCTGTCCGATATTCTCAGTTCCGAGCTCCGCGTTCCGAGTTCCGAGTTCCGACCCTCTCAAAAATCTGATTGCATGGACTGTACGGCCGCTTTCGGCACGTCGTAAACTAGGCACGTCCTCCCCATGATCGCCTACCTGTCCGCCTGCCTACTCCTTACTCCTGCTCAAGGGCCCTCGGGCACCTACATGGGCACGCCCTGGCAAATCAATGCTCATCACACCTTGGTGTGGGGCGGGCAACCCTACATGCCCGTGGGCGTCCAGATCGACGGCACAACGGCAGAAGTAGACCGGGCGATAGGTGCAGGCGCCAAGGACCTGCTGGTGGACCTACCGGCGAACGGCTCTGGCTGGAGCGATGCGTTTGCCGACCTCAACAAGAACCAGAGCCGGTTCCTGCTGCGGATCAATTCTCTCGCTCCGATGGCCAAAGGCATTGCCGTGGAGCCCCAGGGCTTTCGCGTCGCGAATATCACCACCGCCAAGCATGTGGCCTTCGAGATTCCCGACGCCACGAACGCGCTCGTGCTCCTCGTCAACCAGACCGACTCCACGATCGTGAAGAAGGAGCGCGTTCCGATCCGGTCGGGCCAGTTTTCGTACGACGTGCCGAACATCAACGGCATGGGACATGTTCTCTTGGTCTATCCGGAGATGACCAGCCTGGAGCAGCCGGACTTTTGGGACGGCCTGGATTCCCACCGCGACGCGCTCCTTAGCTCGCTTAAGCGCAGTTCTCCGGGCGCGGGTCTGCGCGGCATCGTGAATCCCCTCGGCCGGATGCTGCGGATTCCCGGAAAGGACTCCCGATTCGTGCCTACCAGCACGTTCTTCCGGGACGAGCTCCGCACTCTCCTCGAGGATCGTTATCGAAGTCTTGAAACCGCGACCAGAGCCTGGACTGTCCGCGCGCCGGATTTTGCGGACTTCGATGCCATTGCTCGGCTCGTGCCCCTCTGGTCTGGGTATCGAGGTGTGCCGTCGCTATGGGATCCCTCGACCGACCGGCTGTACGACGTCGACAACAAGCGGTCCACCGCATGGAAGGACATCAACGACGCTGTTCTCCTCGCAGCCACACGCAGGTTTAAGAGTCTGGTGAGCGCTATCCGCCAGGTGACCGATGTTCCCGTCGTTCAGGAATGGTCGGGGTGGGCGCCCCCGTATGACGGTTCTCACATCGCCATCGATGGAGTGGCCGTTCGGGCAAGCGGGTCGACTCCTTCCGCCCTTATCGACTCAAGCTCGAGAGCGGTAAGTAGCCTTCTCAGATGGACGCGGCCGGGATGGCTCTTAGCAACCGACGTGGACCTGGGGGAGAAGAAAGGCAATCTCACCTCGGATGAGGCCATCGATCAGCTTGCCGATATGGGCGTCCGGGGATGGTTCACCAAAGATCTCGTGTCGAAAACGGTTGATTCGGCGCTGGCCGAAAGCTCTCCATCGGTTCTTTACTTTCCGGAGAACGCGACGAATCCACCTATGGCGCAAAAACTTCCCGGCGGAAAGTGGTGGCTGCCATCGCCGGCGAACGGAGACCGCCTCGACCTCGGCTCACGTTTCGCGGCCTATCGGCTTGACGACGGCCCGTTGAGCTTTACCGCGCTCTGGTCACCATCAGGAACTCAGCGCACAACCCTTCGCTTTGCCGATCCAAAACGTCCCACTTTTGAAACGTTGGACGGGAGCGACCCTCAGCCCAAGCTCCTCAAGAACGGGGTCGAGGTGACGCTTACCGATAGTCCCCTAATCATTCGAAACTCGGTCGATATCCCCGTCCCAGATTCCGCCGCTGAGGAGACGATTGCGCAGTTCACTTCCCTGTTGAAGGCGCTTGGGGTTGAGCGGGGAGCGGTTAGCGAGGAACAGTATTACTTTGCCGAGGCGGCGAAGGGCTTCGAGCGATTTCCTGGACCTAGCTTGGTGGCAATGCGAAGCGTGCTCGCAAAGTCAATCTTGAAAGTCGCGCCTTATTCCTGGATCGAAGCGGAATCGAGCAAAGACCACAACTTCAGCCAGATCCACGATGAGCCAGGATGTAGCCGCCGCACGGTTCTCGAGCTCGACACGAAGATCATGCCCGAGGGCGGGTTCTATGCGTCTTACGAACTGCCCGTTCGGAGCCAAGCCGATCAGGAGGTGTGGATCGCCGCTCGCATTCCTCCGGCCCATCGCGATCAGGTCACGGTTTTTCTGGCGTCCCAGTCATTCCGCATTCCAGACGACGCGGTGAGCTCTTATGCCGATGGCTACGCGTGGTATCGGTTGGGAACTACGAAGCTTGGAGGACGGACCACGAATCTCAAGATCGTGGTCAACTCTCCGGGCGGCGCCGACCTCGGCATCGATGCCGTCCTGATCTATCCAGGTTCGTTCAAGCCGAACGGAGTGCAGATGCCGCTACTCGCTATTCCGACCGCAGGAAAGGGTTAGTGCGCGTCTTGAAGGCCTCCAGAGAAGCCAGCTCTTGAGCTTCGTACAGATGTGGCTCGAGGCCGATTAGCCCGTAAAAGCATTCCGATGCGCCGGTACGAACCGCCCAGCCCGCGTCTCCGTAGCTGTAGTGCCACCATTCGTCGCGGCAGTTGGAGAACCCTTCGGCGAGCATCGTCTCCACAAGCATCATGCGATTCGTTAGTGCTTCTTCCGTGAGACCGAGCGTGTAAGTTGGCGCCGCTTGGAACCGCTCCTCAAACGGGCTAGACACATCGATGGGCTCGTTGTTCGCATCGAGTAGCCACACATCCAACGCCGCGCCCGTACAGTGGCCCGGCGGCGCTTTCTGATTGGTGGGAGCAACCCAGCGGCACACGGTTCTTCGAAGCGAGCCATCGTCTCGATCAGGAAACGCCTCCTTCGCACTCTTCCACATGAAGTCGTAGATCCGCTGCTGGCGAGCGCGTGGACGCCAGGCTTCGACCAATCCTAGATGCACGCCTTTCGGGAGGCGGCGCGCGGCGCGCTCCACCATATGCGCGACCGTCTCGCGCGCATGCGGAATGGCGGTTTCTCTCGCCAACCTTAGCGACGGCGCAACCACGCGCAGATCGACTAATGGTTCTTGGTTGTCGCGCTCTGGTATGCGGTTAAGAGCGCGGATGGGCTCCGGACGGCCCTTCGTTCGGTCCCACTTCGACATGCTGCATTCCGCGCGTATGCGAGGGGGAAATCTCCCACTCGCGTCGATCAAAAGAGGTGGTGCCACAGGCCGGGATCGAACCGGCGACCCTAGCATTTTCAGTGCTATGCTCTACCGACTGAGCTACCGTGGCACGTACGGTAATTATGGCGCGGATGACGGGACTTGAACCCGCGGCCTCCGGCGTGACAGGCCGGCGCTCTAACCACTGAGCTACACCCGCGTGCGAGTCGG
>JAXDKF010000112.1:0-2509 GCA_034667265.1 Fimbriimonadaceae bacterium | reverse complement strand
TGAGGAACGCGCCGTCTACCGCGCCCAGTTCGCCGCGCCCGATGAGAAAATCATTTTGTACGTCGGCCGGTTCGTGCGCGAAAAGGGCATCCATCTGCTGCTCGATTGCGCAAACGTGGTGCTCTCGGAAGACCCCAAGGCCAAGTTTATCGTGGTCGGCAGCGGTGGATCGAGGGACCGGTTCGAGCGCTTCTCCGATTGGGCGGGGATCGCCGATCGGGTGGTCTTTACCGGCTTCTTGTCCAGCAAGCCCCTCTATCAACTTTATCGATGCGCGGACCTCGCCACTTTCCCTTCTCTGTATGAGCCTTTCGGCATCGTGGCGTTGGAAGCGATGGCGGCGGGGGTGCCGGTGGTGGCCTCCGATGCGGGGGGTCTGAAAGAAGTGGTGCTGCACGACAAGACCGGCACGAGCCACTTCTCTGGAAATGCGGAGTCGCTTGCGTGGGCGATCCTGCGCGTGCTCAAAGATCCGAAGCGGGCGCAACGACTGGCGAAGGCAGCCAAGGAGCGCCTGAAGACTGACTTTAACTGGTCCAATATCGCGGACAAGACGATCAAGGTTTACGAGCGCGTGTGGGACGAGTTTCTCACGTCCTACTGGGCGGAGAAGACGCTATGGCCGGTTGCTCCGGGCGCGGAAGAACGGGCGCAAGAGAAGCACGTTCGCGAGAAGGCGGTGTCCGCGACCGCGGTCAGCCGGCCGCGTCCCGCTGTCGGGGGCATCCACAAGCCGCCGGAGTTGGAAGATGAGGACGAATAGCGGTTGCGAAGCGGCCTGAGAGCTGAGAGCTGAGTGCCGGGCGCAGGTGCATGGGGCGGGCTGAAGCCCCCGCGGACCGAGTTGCCCCGACGATCGGGGCGCTCGCGGGTAGGTGGCAGTATCTGGCTCACGAGGCCTCCGATTCAGGGCCCTTTCAAAGCGGCACGAACCTGATCCAGGCTGACGCCGCTTTGCTCCATGTAATGAGCAATGGGGTTCTTGTCCGCGCGCATCAGAGCGGGAATGAAGTGGATTGGCGAGAGCTCTTGGCCCGACGTGCGCGCTTCCTCGTTCGCCAGAGTGAGAACACTTTCTAACGATGGTCGTTCTCGCGGGACCCCGCCTCCCCCGAGATCGTTCTTGAGGCACTCCACAAGCGGAACCAGGTCTACGCCGAGCGCCTTCAAGAAGTTGGCGGTGGATTCCTCGCTGATGAATCCCAACACGAAGTAGTCGAGTCGAAAAGAGTCGTTCTTGAGAACGTGGGCTATGCGGTGCTTAAACAGGTGGGATAGCTCCTCGCTCGGGGCATCTTGCAGACCTTCGACGATCTGGCGAGCCGCATCCAGCTCAACTCCTAGCCGCGCGAGCACCATCCCTGCAATATCCCTTTGCCGGATTGCGGCAAGCAGCAGGTGCTCTGTTCCGATGTAGTCGTGATTCAGCCTCCGCGCCTCATCATAAGAAGCGTCGATCATTTGTTTCGCGCTGGGAGTAAGCGTCATGTCCTGGCTAGTCTTGGCCTCGTGCCGAGGAAGCTCCTTGTCCAGCTCTGAACGCAGGCTGTTGGCCGAGACGCCAAGATCCTTCAGGATCTTTGAGGCCACATTGTCGGATTCCCGCACGAGACCCAAGAGGAGATGCTCGCTACCGACGTGAGCCGCGCCAAGTCTCCGGACTTCCTCCTGGGCGTAGAAGACGGCCTTGCGCGCGCGCTCGGTGAATCGCTGCCACATGTGGTTATTGTATAGGTCACCGGGCTGTTGAATCCTTTCGGATCGCGGCGCGAACTTTGTCCAAGCTGATCTGCTCTCCTTGGAAGTATCGACTCAGCTCGTTGTCGGGGTGACGGATTAGGGCGGCCAGAAAGTGTTCGGCTGCCAACGGTTGGCCGGCAATGGAGGCTTCCTCCCCCGCGAGCTCGATGAGTTGCGCCATGCTTCCGAGAGGACCCTGGGTGACGGGCGCTACGAGCTGCGCGACGATCTGACTCTCGAGATAGCTCGTCACGTCCCCACGATTAAGGCCCAGCTTGTCCAAAACGTCGGCCACCGATTCTTCATACAGAAGCACCAACGCGAACAGCTCCAAGCGAAACCGGCCCTGCCGCAGCAAGAGCATCTTCGCCATAAGCTTTTCGGGCTCGGCGGTTCTTCTCGGTGGAGAAATCTCGGGCATTTCTCCACCGACTCGGCCCTCAGTCTCCTGAATTTGCAGGACGAGCCTACGCGCATGCTCGAGCTCCACGCCGAGCCTGGCGAGAGCTCTCCCCGCGACGCCGTCGCCCTCCCGCACGATGCCCAGCAAGAGATGCTCCGTGCCGATGTAGTCGTTGTTGAGATTCCTCGCCTCCTGGTAGGCGAGGTCGATGACCCGTTTCGCGCGAGGGGTTAGGGTCATATCCTGACTGGGCCTGCCCTCATTTTTCGAAAGCTGCCTTTCCACCTCCTTACGAAGGCTGTCCAAACCTACGCCAAGGTCGCCAAGGATCCGCGCGGCGAGGGTGTCTCCTTCGCGGCACAGCCC
>JAXDKF010000111.1:0-6126 GCA_034667265.1 Fimbriimonadaceae bacterium | reverse complement strand
CGAACCTGATGGCGATCCTGCTGCAGACCATGTGCGCAAGGCTGGGGATCGTCACCGGCAGGGATCTCGCGCAAGCTTGCCGGGACTACTACAAAAAGCCGGCCGCCATCGCGCTCTGGATCGCATGCGAGATTGCGATCGTGGCCTGCGACCTGGCGGAGGTGATCGGGTCCGCCATCGCCCTGAACCTGCTGTTCGGAATAAACCCAGTGGTCGGCGTGCTGATCACCGGCCTCGACGTCTTGCTGCTCCTCGGCCTCCTGCGCTTTGGCTTTAGGAAGATCGAGGCGATCATCGTGACCCTCGTGGCCACCATTGCAGCTTGCTTCGCTTATGAGATCTTCATGGCGAAGCCGAACTGGAGTGCGGTGGGCAGCGGGTTGGTGCATCCGGTGTTGCCTGACAACGCGGCCGTCTTGATCGCGGTTGGGATCATCGGGGCGACGGTGATGCCTCACAATCTCTATCTTCACAGCTCGCTCGTGCAGACGAGGGCGTTTGAGAAAACACCTGCCGGCAAGCGAGAAGCCGTGCGGTCGAGCACTATCGACACGGTTATCGCCTTGGGCTTCGCCTTTTTTGTGAACGCGGCCATTCTGATTTTGTCGGCCGCGGTCTTTCACGGAGCCGGCAAGGTAGTCGAAGACTTCGCGGTTGCGCCACAGCTCCTTCGACCTGCTTTGGGCGGAGCCGCGGCCACGATGTTTGCGATCGCGCTCTTGGCTTCAGGACAGTCGTCCACGATCACCGCGACCTTGGCCGGGCAGATCGTCATGGAGGGGTTCCTGCGCATCCGCATCGCGCCGTGGCTACGGCGGATGATCACGCGCGGGATCGCCTTGATTCCCGCGGTCGCCATCGTCGCGGTTGGAAGCTCTAACACCGTGGACATGTTGGTTCTCTCGCAGGTCGTTCTTGCATTGCAGCTTCCGTTCGCGCTCGTGCCTCTGGTCATGTTCACATCTGATCGCCGAAAGATGGGCGCGTTTGCCAATCCGCCTTGGATGATTGCGATGGGATGCCTCGTCGGCGCGGTGATCATCGGCCTCAACGTGTACATGCTTCTGATCCAGTTCGGCCCCCTTTGGGTGAGCTTCGGTGCCCTCGTGATCCTGGCCTTCGGGCTGTGGGTCGCGTACGGCTACAAGGGCAAAGCAGACGTTGAGCAGTTGCCCGAGCCTCAACGGGTTAGCGCCTGATCGGGATTGCCGATTGCCGATTGCCGATTGCCGATTGCCGATTGCAAAGAGCCATCAGGAAGTGTTCAAGGCAAAGCGTCGAGGTAACCCTGAGCTTGAGGAACGAGCGTTCGCTCTCCGCGTCCTCCGCCACCACCGCGCTCCTGCGCGTGAACATTTCGACTGAACGCTCATCGCTGAAAAAGCAGGAACCCTCCATCACTCGGCTTGTTTACATCGGATATGGGGAAGCTATCCATCACCAAGCCGCTAAGTCTTTGCACATTTCTTCTGGCCTGCGGAGCTCAGGCGCAACACCTCGAACGCGTGTACAACCGCGACACCCACGAATCATTCACTCTGAAAGACGTCGAGTCGAAAGCGGTGGTGAAAGGCCCCATTGTCAAGCAGGAAACTGTCTTCTCCTTCGATAACCCGTTTACGAAGTTGACCGAAGCATCCGTGTGGTTCGACCTGGATCAGGCGGCCATCCTATCAGATTTCGGCTATTGGTACAAGGACGAATATGTCCCCGGCGTGCTGATGGACAAGAACAAGGCGTGGTTCATCTACACGGCGATCACCAGCCGCAACGAGGACCCTGGCATCATGGTGCAGACCTCGCCGAGCAGCTACCATGCCCAGGTCTATCCGCTTGCTGTGGGTCATGACTTCCGAGTGAAGCTGACCTCAGTCGGATTCCTACAACCGAAGGACGACACTTTTGTCGTACCCAGTCCGAGTTTCGACGGCACACAGTATGAGCAGACGGTCGAGTCCGCACATCCTGAAACATTGCAGGTCGATACAAGCAGCACACCGCCGAAGAACACTGTTGTCTATCCCAAGGAGGGCCCGTTGGACATGCAGGTTTACGCGCAGAAGCATCGAGACGGCTACACCTACGTGGCAGGGATGTTGCGCACCGATAAGCCGGACGCCAAGCTGAAAGTAAAAGGCATTCGCAAGGTGTATTGGACCAGCCCGGACGACGGGAGCACCAAGCTCTTCATCGGCCGTCGCAGAGGGTCTGGGAAAGTGGAGATCGTCACGAGAGACCGATCCGGAAGCACGCGGGAGGCAAAGGTGATCAAGGCTAACGAGCGTGGCTCCGACACGGCCAAGCTCTGGGCTCACCAGCGGCTCGTGCAAGAGCGCTGGATGAATCGCCGCGACGTTCTCAATTTCAGCCTCAAGTATCAGATCCCATCTTCCCAGACTGCGCTGTTGGCCGTGCCACAGGAGCAGATGAAGCTGTTCAAGAAAAAGGCGGCGGAGTATCGCCGCCAGCAGGCTGAAGAGGCGCGGCGCGAGAGAGCTTGGCAGCGCAATCGGCGCCAGAACTGGTCTCGCTCTTCCGGTGGCGATCCGGAGATCCGCGTCTACGAGCCGCAGGCGACTCGCGTCTACGCGGTGCTTCCGGACGGTCGATCATTTGACCTGACGAAGTCGCGCGGCGGATTCTGGGGCGGCAACTACGACATCCCAGCCGATGCACCTGAAGGCGAGTACGTCGTGAAGATCTATGCGGTAAATGCGGCTGGCGAGACTACCGAGCAATCGGTGAGCTACCAGGTCGACCGCACCGCGCCCATTGGCACCCTACGAATGGAGGATGGCTTCCTCGTGCTTTCTTCCGAGAAGGATCTCGCGAGAGTGGTCGTCGTGTTTGGCGACGGCAAGGAAGAGAATATGGTGCAAGTAGAGCCCGGGCTGTATAAGCTCGCAACGGGCGCACGGAGAATCGTGAAGGTCATGATGATCGACCAGGCGCACAACTTGGGCGAGGTTCGGTGGTCCAACTAGTCGCGCTCCTGCTGCTGCAGCCATCGGTGGCTGAGACCCGAAGGATCTCGGCCACTGAATTGCCCTTCGAGCGCGTGCACGGCGTGGCGAGAAGTCGGTCGCGCTGGCTGGTCGGCGGTCTGCGAGGGCTCTATCTCGGTGCGCCGGGTGGCGATTGGCGAGAGGTGAGCAATCAGGCAGTGAAGACGATCGTCAGCACAGGAAATACCGCCTGGGTCCTGTATGGGAATGGCGCCGTGGACAAGGTGGAGCTTGATGGAGACCGGCTCTACTACGATGTTTTGAAGGATGCGGCCAAGCGTCCGTGGGCGGCCAGCATCGCGGCCGATCGGGCTAGTCTCCTGTTTGGCGGAGACGGAGGATGGATCGAGAAAAGTGGTTCGGCCTTCGTGGAAAAGTATCCTGTCGAGCTTCTGGCGAAGCAGGTAACGGCGGCCGCTCGTGTGGGGAAAGAGCTATGGCTGGGAACGCAGGATGGACTTTTCCACATCGTGGGTGGAAAACCCGCGCGTCTTGGGTTTGGGGCGGGCATGCCCGACGTGTGGGTAACCGCTCTGATGCCCTCCGGGAACTCAATTCTTGCGGGCTTGGCTACCGGCGGCCTTGTGCGGGTTGAGCGGGACAAGGTTGAACTTATCCCCACTCCATCCACACGCGTGCGGCTTCTCGCCCGATTCGGCGGCCGCTTGGTTCTCGGCGCTTTGGATGGCGCTTGGATCTTGGAAGGGAAGTCCTGGACGCCTCTATGCGACGTGGAGCCGACCTTTATCGGCGAATTAGGAAATGAGCTGGTTATCGGCACGCCCAATGGTCTGCGGCTCTTTAAATCGTCTTAGTACACTCCACGGTTAAGTGAGTGGCCTGCAGCGATCCATGCCCGAGGAGCACGCCAAAGCACGCGCGGCCGCCGTGTCCCTCATCTTCAACCTCGTCCAGTCGCTGCTCAAGATCGTGGCTGCGGTCCTCACGGGCTCGGTAAGCGTGTTGTCCGAAGCGGTTCATTCGAGCACGGATGTAGTTGCTTCACTGATGGCCTTCGCGGGTGTGAAGGCCGCCGCCGTCCCGCCCGACGAGGAGCATCCTTATGGTCACGGGAAGATCGAATCACTCGCCGGTTTCGGCGAGTCGGTCTTGCTGCTGTGCATCGTCGTGTACATCACCTTCCAAGCCATATCCAAGCTTCTGCATAAGCCGGTGATCGAGAGCATCGATATCGGCGTGTACGTGATGGCGTTCAGCGCGGTCGGCTGCCTCGTCGTTTCCAGGTATGTGCTGAAAGTGGCGAAGCAGACCCGCTCCCTCGCGCTTCGATCGAATGGGCAGCATCTTACGGCCGACTGCTTCACGAGCATCGGCGTTATGGCCGCTTTGTGGGGCACGAGCTTGACGGGCTGGCACTGGCTGGACCCTGTTGTCGCCCTCGTGATTGCCGCTTGGATGTGCGTGGGGTCTTGGCGCTTGGCCCACGAGGCCTTTCATCACCTGATCGATCGGCGCCTCTCCGACGAGGAGCTCCAGACGATCGAGAGGCTGGTTGGCGGGAACTCAGACGTGCTTGGCTACCACCGCCTGCGGACGCGGCTTTCGGGCAATGTGCGCTTCATCGACATGCACATCGTGGTGCCGAATCAATGGTCGGTCGTGCAGGCGCACGAGGTCGCGGATGAGCTCGAGAAGCTGATCGGGAAAGAGCTGGCGCCCGCCCAGGTGGTCATCCACGTCGATCCCTACGACGATACAAAGGCGATGCCGGCGGATCGGAGGGGCTCGAGGCTTTAGGCTCCGGGCTGCGGTATAGGTATTGGGTCAAAGCTATTTAGCCGACTCTTAAGCTAAGGGAATTTGAACCTGCGGGGAACCTGGCATGGCCGCCTAGGACTTTTTCTAGGATTTCCCCCTGAGCGGGTTGGGACGGGACGCCGACAATTCCAAGTGAGATGCTTCCGGCCATTGCCTACACCATTGCTTGCTTCATTATCGCGGCCCTGCTCACGTGCGGCTACGTACTTACCCGGCCTGTGCACGTTCGGGACGAAATGCGTTCCTGGCGCGTGATGCTGGCGTTGTTCGCTCTTTGCTTCGCCGGACCCTATCTCTACAACGAGGTTCTGACCCGGATCCATGGCCCCGAACTGGAGAAGGCGCTCAAGACTGCCTACGCAGACCTGCCGATCAACGGTGGCCACATGATCTATTACAAAGTCACCTCCTTTGGCGGCAACGAGGCCAAGGTGCTTCTGGTGTCGGAGGAGAAAATGGAGTGGGGCGGTACGGACCACCCACAGATATCCCTGGTGCTTCAGAAGCAGGGCAAGAGTTGGAAGACCATCTCTTACAAGGTGCTCAACTCCGAGCGCCTGAACAAAGAAACTTACGTGTTTCCGGTTTACTGGTAAGTCGCCGTAAATCGTAAATCGTAAATCGTAAATAGCGCACACCGGAGGGCAGATCCGCGTCAGCGTGACACTTGCATCGCCCAACGCCTCGCGCGCCCGAACTCCGCCTCCTCCGCGTGAGATCCGATCCCGACGCCTAGCACCGAACCGCAGGCTTGCATCGTCCCAGGAGCGCCTGCTCTGGACGGCTAGAGCCGAACGCCCAACGCCCAACTGAACGCTCAACGCTTAGCGCTCAACGCTTCATACTCTCCCTCATGCAATCCATTGGGTTCTACGGCGCGGCAGAGACCGTTACCGGATCGCGGCACCTGATCACGGTTGACGGAAAGAAGATCCTGGTCGACTGTGGCCTGTTCCAAGGCGACAAAAAGACTCGAGCCCTCAATTGGGAGTCCTTCCCGATCCCTCCGCGCGAGTTGGACCTTGTCCTCATCACGCATGCTCACATGGACCACATAGGGTGGCTGCCCAGGCTAGTGGATCAGGGCTACCGCGGGCCGATCTATTCCACCCAGGCCACGAAGGAGGTGTCTCGGATCAGCCTGCCAGATTCCGGCCGATTGCAGGAAGAAGACGCCCGCTACAAGAACAAGCATCGGGATAAGGGTGACGAGCCGATCCTGCCGCTCTACACCGAGGGCATGGCTTACGAGTGCTTAAAGCAATTTGAATCCCAGCCGTACAACAAGATGATCTCTTTGCCTGGAGGGGCGACGTTCCGCTACCTGTTCGCCGGGCACATC
>JAXDKF010000110.1:0-8475 GCA_034667265.1 Fimbriimonadaceae bacterium | reverse complement strand
ATAAAGTGCCATCTCCAAGGCAGCCATGGACAGGCCACGGCGGAGGTCTGCTTCTGGCAAGTGGATGGTGCCTTCGGTGGCCGTGAGCAGCCCTCCGATGCATCGCAGAAGCGTGGATTTTCCGCTGCCGTTCGGGCCCAAAACGGCCAGCCGATCTCCTTTCTCAAGTTGGAAGGAAATGCCTCGGAACACCCAGCTCGAGCCGAAACGCTTCCCTAAGCCGTCGGCTTCCAGCACGCCCCGAAGTATGTATCACAGGCTGTTCAGACCCCGATGAACAAAGCGGCCGCGGCTGGTTCCGCGTAGAAGCCTAGCGTCGAAGGAGCTGTTCCGCTTCAGCCTCTTTGGCGTGGATCTCTTGCTCGAGCCTTAGCCTCAGCGTCTCCACTTGTTCGTCGGAGGCATCCTCCGGCACATAGATTGGATCGCCAAACAAAAACACTGCGCGAGCGAAGGGGAAAGGCAGCAGGTAGCGATCCCACGATGGCACGAGCCAACGTGGACGGGCGCTGATCCCAACCGGGACCAGGGCCGCACCCGACTTCTGCGCCATCAGCATGACGCCACCCTGGACAACCCCAGAAGGGCCACGGGGACCATCAGGTGTCATAGCCATCATCGCGCCTTTCCTGAGTACGCGGATCGCCTCCACTGCGGCCCGCACCCCGCCGCGACCCGTGCTGCCTCGGATTACGTTGTAGCCCAGGCTACTAAACACCACGTTCTGGATTTCGCCATCGCGAGACTGGCTGATCACGACCCATACGCCCTTCCTGCGGAAGAAGTAGCCCGGGATCAGCGACTTGCCATGCCATCCGCATATGATCACGCCGCCGTTGAGACTCTGCAGCTTCTCGTATCCGGGCGTTTGCAGCCGAAGGGTGCGCCCCACGAACTGGATGAACCGATACGCCAGCCGGCCCAGCACGCGCGGACGGGCATTGCGCCACCACTGCTTCAAAGCAGTCCCTTCGCTCTCGCGACCTCGGTTGCCGGGTGGAGAGGATGTCGACGTTCCAATTCAGCCAGCAAAGCCCGCGCCTTGTCCGGCGCGCTCTCCATCTGAAGAGAGGCCAGCGCGAGCATCGCATCGGGGTGCAGGCCTTCTGCGGCTGGGTCTTTTAGAACGCTTTGCACCAATGCGGCTGACGCGGCGGGCTCGTCAGTTTTATGCCTCTCAGCCAACGCGAGCCGCCGATGGGGCGGGATCTCGCCGGCCGCGCCGATCGCGCACATCCTTTCCAGGAGCGGCCCTTGCTTCTCCTCCGGAACCACCTCCAGCAATCGATACAGCGCGGCGGCTTCTTTGTCTGCATCCCCCATCTGCCGATGCACCATCGCAAGTTCCTGCAGCGCGTGAAGGTCGTTCGGTCGTTCCGCCAATTGCTGTTCCGCCGCTGCCAAAACCGCCCCGGGGCTTCGCTCGCCCATCTCCTTGAGGGTTTCGCGATCGGCTTCGATCTGCGCAGGGTCTGGAGCTTTGAAGGACACGCTCAGCAACAGGCCCATCACGAAACCGCCGATATGCGCCCAATAGGCGGTGACAGGCTTCTGCTCTCCCAGGCTCCAGAAGGCCCCGACAATCTGCAGCAGCAACCAGAAAACGGTCACGCCGGCGACGGATGCACCCACGTGTGGCGCCATGGGCACGCGCATCTTCATGTAGCGAACGCTGTAGTACGCGGCGCACCCAGCGATGCATCCGCTGGCACCCACCAAGGGCGCGGAATCCAGACCTTTCGATGCAAAGATCCAGTGGACGGCCACGCCGGCCAGACCGCTCGCAAAGTAGACGATCGCAAAGCGAAAGCTTCCGCTGAGCTGCTCAACCGTGGCCCCGACCGCGGCAAGGAAGATCATGTTGCCGAGCAGGTGCACGATATTCGAGTGAATGAACAGGCACTCGAGCGCCGTCTGGAGCGATGGCTGTTCCGGCCGGAAGCCGTACTCGACGGGAAACTCGGGATGGAGCAGCGTGAGATAGGCCACACCGACGTTCGCGGCGATCAGGAGGAGGGTGGCGATCGGGAGCCGTCGTTCGGCCTTCAAGCTTCCTGGAGCATGTCCTCCGTGATGTCGACATTCACGTAGGTCTCTTGCACGTCGTCCAGATCTTCGAGGGTGTCCATCAGCCGCAGGAGCTTTGAAATGTCGTCGGCGGATGGCTCGGCTTTGTTGGTGGGCACGTAGGTCAGGCTCGCTTCGTTGGTCTTCACCCCAGCTTTGCTGAGGTTGTCGTTTACCGTGTGGAGATCCTCGACGGCCGTGTAGATTCGGAAGACCTCGTCATCCGCCACGACGTCTTCTGCTCCAGCTTCTAACGCGGTAAGCGTGAGCTCGTCCTCGTCACGGTTACCCTTCGGCACCTCGATCTCCCCCACGCGCTTGAACTGCCATGCGACCGAGCCGCTCTCCGCGAGGTTCCCGCCGCTCTTGGAGAAGGCATGACGCAAGTCGGCGACGGTGCGGTTTTTGTTTTCGGAGTAGCACTCCACGATGATCGCGGCGCCGCCCGGACCGTAGCCCTCGTACGTCAGCTCCTCGTAGTCCGCGCCTTCGATTTCGCCGGTTCCCCGCTGGATCGCCCGCTTGATGTTGTCGACAGGCATGGACACGGCTCGCGCCTTCTCAACGGCCACGCGAAGGCGAGGATTCATACCGGGATCGCCGCCGCCAGATCGCGCCGCGACGATGATTTCTCGGCTCAGCTTGGTGAACTGCTTGCCGCGGATCGCATCCTGCTTCCCTTTCCTGATGCGGATGTTCTTCCACTTGGAGTGGCCTGCCATACGGATTCATTTTGGCATGGGGCGTTCACAGCCTCTCGAGCAAGGCATACCGAAGACTACGGCCAACAGAATAAACCGCGACAATGGCGGAGCTCTGGCCCTCCATCGACAGGGCTTTCGCGACCTGGCTAGCGTCAGTTGCTTTCGTTCGAGTTTTAACTATGGGCGTTCCTCCGCCCAGCTCGCGCAGGCGCGCACGCAGTGCTTTTACATCGAGACTCCCGCGGCCCAGCACGCGGTACGTGGAATACCAGGGCGAGCGGAATTCGGTGTTGGCGGTCAAGTAGCCGTTTGAATCACCGAGCCCGCGCATGTTCTCCGCGCCCGGCACCGAAGCGAGAGCGTGCGCTCGGATGGCGGCCGGATCGGCCTCGAAGAGAAAAGCTTCGGGCTCGTCTTGGACGGGAAGGGCCGCTCCTGCCGGGATGCGGGAATCCGACTCCAGGTGGACCGCATGTCTGCCGGGCTCCACTTGTCGACCGCATCCGACAAGAGCCTCTCTGCATTCGCCGCCTAGTGAAAGAAATTCTAGGCGCGCTCCAAGAGATCCCAAGAAGGTGTCCGGAAGCAGAGGGCTTAGCTTGATCAGACCTAAACGGAGCTCCGCCATGCGCTTTGCCAGCTCGACGGGATTCGGTGAGAATTGCCCCGGGTCTAGCGTTCGGCGACCCGCCACACGCCGAGACGGATCGGCAAAGGCGTAGTCGAAGTGCCATTCCGCCGCCAAGCTATCGCGGTGAACCAACTCTGGATAAAGGCCGTACACGGCCAGGTTGTGCCGAGCGTATTCCAAACGCTCTGCGTCGACCTCGTACCCTTTTGCTGGGCCACGAGCGGCTAGGGCAAGGAGGTCCGCGCCGATCCCCGTCGTCAAGTCAGCAACGAGCTCATCAGGCGGAAACTGCGCGGCGTGATAGGCTGCGACCACCTCATTGGAAGCCTGCTCCAAGGCCTCGCGAGTGAAGAGCATCTCGTCTGCCCTCGCAAACTTGGGGGGTGCAGCATTACGGAGCTTCCATAGCGTAAACGCCCAACTCGCGGCGTCGGGCGAAGTTTGCTTGCCCACGCGAACGAGGTTCGATGCAGTGTCCTCCAAGCCCTTCGCCAACTCGAGCGCCCTGGCGCGATTCGGGTCCACTGTGCCCAGACTACTTGGCGCAACGGGTTGCGATGCATTACAACTAGAGGCAACCCATGGCCCACATCGCCGAGCCTTACGGTCCTCCTAGGCCCGTATTTGTAAGCAAGACTGCTCCGGACCAAGTCCGATTCGTATCGATCGACGCCCTGAAGGGCTTGGCGATCCTCTTCCTGTGGGTGGTTTACGCGTTTCCTGGAACGGACTCCCTTCCAGATCAGCTGAAGCCGAGCGCCTGGGGGCAGGTCCACCTGGTCAACTTATTAGTTCCCGCCATCCTCCTGGCCCTCGGCGCCGGGATCGCGCTGTCCGCGGGGTTTGCCGCATCGAACGGCGAGACCTTCCTCAGATTCCTCAATAGGGCGCTCAAGCGATCTCTGTGCCTCATCTTCATCGGGATCTTGCTCGACTCTGCGGTCGAGCTGCGGCCGGTTGTCCAGGTGGGCGCCCTTCAGTTGATGGGTCTCTGTTACTTCCTCACAGCCGTGTTCAGTCGTACGCCGGTTTGGCTGAGAGCTGCCCTGGCGGAGGGCCTTCTGCTTGCCTACTGGGCTTGGATCCGGCTGTCCGTGGTACCCGGCGGAAAGATCGGGACCTTCAACGAGCACACGAACATCGTGCGACACATGAACGAGAGGGTTCTGGCCCCCTACGGACTGCGAGGACTGATCGCTGTGGTTCCTGTACTCTCGGTGATGCTCACGGGCACGATGGCCGGGAGCGCCTACTGGGAAGAGCTGCCGCGGGTGAAGAGAGCTCTGGCCTTCATAGGAGCCGGGGCGATCATGGTGGCTCTGGGCTGGGTGTGCACGATGCCATGGGCTTTGGACATGCCCATGGTGCAGGCGTATTGGACCTCGAGCTACGCCCTGTTTGCTACCGGCATTTCGGCATGCGTTTTGGGACTGTTTACTTTGCTGCTGGACGGATATGGTGGCCGCATTGCCGCGTTTCTGTTCTTGGTACCCGCCAGCAGCGTGGTGCTCGGGATAGCCGGTCCGCTGTTCCTCAAGAGCATGGTGCTCCAAACCTGGCGCATGCCTGGCTCGAATGAGAGCCTGGAAGGCGGCCTGGTGCGGCTCTCCATGGACCAGTTCGGCCCCGTTGCAGGTCGTTGGGTCTATGGGGCCGCGTTTGTGGTCCTTTGGTGGGTGATCTTGGCCGTCGTCTACAGCCGCCGGAACCGGTCCCGGGAAGAGTCCTAGGCTCCTCTTTCAGGTTCAACGGTATACTTTTGGAGCCGCCCGTGACGCTTGGACGGGCCGCGGTGTGAGTCATGGCAGCAACGCACTCAAGAGACAATTTGAACGGGAAGAAGGCGCAGAAGACCTGGCGTGAGAAGGTCGGCCTCGCAGAGATGCTGAAGGGCGGCGTGATCATGGATGTTGTCACGCCCGAGCAGGCCCGGATCGCGGAAGACGCGGGCGCCGTGGCCGTCATGGCGCTGGAGCGTGTCCCTGCCGACATCCGCGCCGATGGCGGAGTTGCCAGAATGAGCGATCCCGAGATGATCATCGGGATCAAGGAAACCGTTTCGATCCCGGTTATGGCCAAGTGCCGGATCGGCCATTTTGCCGAGGCTCAGATCTTGGAAGCTCTCGAAGTGGACTTCATCGACGAGAGCGAGGTGCTCACGCCGGCCGACGAAGAGAACCACGTGGACAAGCATGGGTTCACGGTGCCTTTCGTGTGCGGCGCGCGCAATCTCGGCGAAGCCCTTCGCCGGATATCAGAAGGCGCGGCGATGATGCGCACCAAGGGTGAGGCCGGCACGGGCGACGTCGTCGAGGCCGTTCGCCACATGCGCGCGATCATGAGCGGCATCCGCAAGATCCAGAATTGCCGCGAAGACGAGATCTACGTGATCGCCAAAGAGAACCAGGCGCCATTGGAAGTCGTACGGCAGGTGCGAGAGCTTGGCAGACTGCCGGTTCCGAACTTCTCCGCGGGCGGGATCGCAACTCCGGCGGACGCGTCGCTGATGATGCAACTGGGCGCCGAATCGGTGTTCGTGGGCTCGGGCATTTTCAAATCGGGCGATCCGGCCAAGCGTGCGAAGGCGATCGTGGAGTCGGTACTGTTCTACAAAGAGCCGAAGAAACTCGCGGAGATCAGCCGCGATCTTGGCGAACCGATGGTGGGGCGCACGGTCCAGTCGTTGAGCGAAAAGGAATTGCTCGCACCCAGAGGCTGGTAAAGCCCGCAGGGCTAACATTTCTCCGTGATTACGTCCCTCGTAACGGCCGTTCTACTTGCGCAGGCGCAGAAGACGCCCGACGCCACCCCGGTAAACCTCGTCGCGGTGACGAGCCTTGCCAAACGCAAGTCTTGGAAACCGGACGGGACGCCTCAAAAGACCTGGGTCTCGCCGGATCTGATTAAGCGCCTCGACCAAAGCAAGAGCAAATCACCGGAGTTCCTCAATCTCGTCGGATTTGTCGTCCAGCTCAAGCCCAAGAATGCAGCGGAGGAACCGAGCGTCAAGTTTCAGATCAACGGGCAGGACCTTGGCATGGGCTACACGATCCGCGACCTCACGGATAAGAAGATTTGGTGGGCATCCGCCAGCCGGGACGCGAGGAAAATGCCGCCAACCGTAGACCTGAAGGTAGGCGTCGGGACCGGTCCCTGGAAAGTCCTCGGCAGCCACGACATCCAAGGCGGGCCAAGGAGTGGCGTGAGGTTCTTCCAGAGCATCGACCGACCGCATTCCCGTGGCGTGCCGGCGCAATCGTGGGTCGCGATCGTTCACATTCCGGCGAAGTTTCGTGCAGCAGGCCCGACCCGTGTGAAGGTGTTCGCATCGGACGGCTCGTCGTTGGAACCGGCCGGCTCCGGACCCTCGCGCCCAGGCGGGGAGCCAGCGCTGTACTTCAAGGACAACCGGAAACGTCTGGCGAAGATCGTGCTGCAGTCTCGGCCCTACAAATGGCTTACGTTTAAGGGCGTCCATACTCGCTCTAAATAGCGACGTCAAACAAACGAAGAGGAAACATGGCAACGCACTCGATTCACCACGTCACAGCCGTCACGGCGAGAATCCAAGACAATCTCGCCTTCTATACGCAGACTATGGGCTTGCGTCTCGTCAAGCGAAGCGTCAACCAGGACGACGTGAGCGCTTACCACCTGTTCTATGCGGACAAGGTCGGCACGCCGGGGACGGACATGACGTTCTTCGACTGGCCGATGATCGGGCATAACTCACCAGGCGCGGGAAGCGTCGCGCTCACTACTTTTCGAGTGCCTGGCGAAGCGCTGGATTGGTGGGAGCAGCGCCTTACCGACGCGGCGACGCATCCCGAGCGCGGTGAGGACGATGAGGGCCGACCCAATCTTCTGTTTGCGGATTTCGAGGGACAGCGTCTGGAGCTGGTGGACGACACAGGCCTGCCCGGAAAGGCCGTGCCTTGGACCGCCGTTGTGCCGGAAGAGAATGCGATCCGAGGAATCCTTGGGGTGACGATCGAGAGCGGTCGACCGGATTCGACGGCGCGTGTGCTTTCGGAGTTCTTGGACTATCAGGTGGACAACAACGACGGGCGGGCAATGGTTACAAGCGGCGACGCCTATGGCCGGGTGCGCGTGCTGGAGCCTGCGTCTTCCCGCTTTGCGCGCCTCGGGGCAGGCGGCGTGCATCACGTGGCGTTTCGCGTTGCGGATGAAACTGAGTTGTTGGCGAAGCAGGCCAAGATCGAAGCGGTGGGACTGCAGACTTCAGGTTTGGTCGATCGGTACTACTTCAAAAGCCTCTACTTCCGCGAGCCGGGCGGGGTGCTGTTCGAGCTCGCCACCGACGGGCCGGGCTTTGCTTCGGATGAGGATCCGGAAACCCTGGGAGAGCGCCTGGCGCTGCCGCCGTTCCTGGAGCCGCAACGGACCAAGATAGAGGCAGGGTTAAGACCCCTCGAGCCGGTTCAAGCCTGATCCCATTCTGAGAACGCCTAGCGCCTCGCACCCTCTCTGGCGAGCCACGACTTGGCGGCTGCGATGTCTTCCTGCGTGAGGTTGTGACCGCCGTCGATCCAGAGCTGCTCCACGTCCGCTCCCGCCTTCTTCAACATCTCGCCGAGCTTGGTCGCGTTCCCGATCGGCACCATCGGATCGTCGCGGCCGTTCGCGAGGAACACACGCTTGCCGCTCAGATCGACATTCTCAGCCTCGAACGGCACCATGCCGCGGAAGATGATCCCGCCCGATAGCAGCTCGGGCCTGCGAAGCAGAAGACTCAGGCCCATGTTCGCGCCGTTCGAAAAGCCAAGGGTCACGACATCGGTGAATTCGAACCCGTACTCGTCGCGCGCTTTGCCGAGGAAGTCGGCGAGGCCTTCGGTCTGCCGCTGCATATCTTCCTGATCGAATACACCCTCAGAAAATCGCCGGAAGAAGCGGTTGGCCCCGTCTTCGTTCACACGTCCGCGCGGGCTGATGATCGAGGCATCCGGGTCGATGCTCTGGGCGAGCGGAATGAGATCGTTCTCATCGCCTCCCGTTCCGTGGAGAGCCAGAAGCACGCGGGTGGACTTCCCTGGCAGCCATCGATGAATA
>JAXDKF010000109.1:0-7823 GCA_034667265.1 Fimbriimonadaceae bacterium | reverse complement strand
TTCGAGTGGAGGATGCGGTCACGGTCGCGCTGGAAGCAGGTGCGTACAGCGTCGGGTTCTTCGAAAGTTAGGCGTCCTTCACTCTCCACGGCCTTGGCCGCGTAGGGGGAGAGCATCTGCAGCTCCCGTTGTTCAGTTAGCTCTCGGACGTGGTGCGGCACGAACCCTTAAAGCTTACCGGCAGTCAAGTTAATGCAGGTTTGTGAACCGGGCGGCAGCGATGAACGACGAATCACCTTCTCACGACAAGCTCGTGCTCACTGGAAGCTTCAAAGGCTACGAGCCTTCAGAGCTGTTCGCCATGTGGGTCGTGCCCGATTTTCTTAAGCTCTGGTGGCCCCAGGAAGCTCAGGTTCGGTCCGGGGTAGGCGGCGAATACACGTTCTCCTGGCCAAGCCGGGACTGGGTCCTTCATGGAACCTACACGGCGTGGGAGCCTGGAAGGAAGCTTGGCTTCACGTGGAAGTGGAACTTCGACCCGGCGGACATGCCCGAGATGCAGGTCGACGTCAGCTTCACGGCTAGGGAAAACGGAGTGACCGATTTGACCATCGTGCAGGAGCCTTACTCGGATTCGGAGGCCGACCAGGTTGCCCGCCAGGGTCATCGGGAAGGTTGGCTGCACTTCTGCATGCGACTGGCCGGTCTGAGGGAAGGGGCGCCTGCGGAGGCCTGAGCCCTCACGACCCGTTTCAAATTCCCGTTCGTCAAATCCCTGGAAATAAAACGGGGCTAAAAACTCGCCCGACTCAAAGGAATCACGTATGAGAACCCAATTCAAGAGCATCATCTCGGTCGCAGGAGCCTTATTGATTGCAGGCTCCGCCTTCGCGCAAACAAGAGTGCGTCCTTTCAATCTGTCCCAGGAAGGGAGCGGCACCGTTCGCATTCAACGCAGAGACGACAGAATTCGAAGCGTGCAGCTTACGCTTCAAGGCACCGGACGCGTTACGATCCGTGCGGTGAGGCCGGAAGGCGCCGCCGTATTCACCGGAAAGTGGTCGCGAATTCAGGGCCGCAACAATGCCGTCGACCTCAACATCTCAACCGTGTCCGACGGAAATCAGACGGACTACATCAACGCGGACGGTCACGTCGAGCTGACCAGCAGGGGCTTCAACTATATCGAGCTCCACAGCCGGAACACGGACCGCAACGATGTCTCGCTTCGGTTCAGCGGCAACGGCCACTACATCACCGATTATCGCGACGACCCTCAATGGAGGAATCGATACGACGATCGAGGACAGCAGAGTGGGCAATGGCAAGGCGATTCGAACTCGAATCGTTCCGCCCGGGGAAGCTACACGGACATGGAGCGCTGGCGCCGAGGCAACGAGGAGTTCATCATGAAGTACTCCCTCGACCTCCGCGGCGATGGCACCGCAAGGCTCGTAGTCTCGTCCGAACAGGACCGCAACATGCCGAACGATGCGTCCAACCGACGCTCGCACGGGGACATCATCAAATACATGCACCAGGGCCATGACATCATCCAGACAGGCACCTGGAGCCAGAACGGCAGCAAGATCACCCTTCGCCTCGATCGGATCCAGTACGGATCCACCCGCCGGGATAAGAATGAAGTCGTGCGTGCCCACGTGACCGGAAACGTCCTGTATTGGGACGAGTTCGACAAGGCCTTCTATGGCCGAAACGCTCGGCTGGGCTTTGAGAGATCTGGCACCGCGGGCCGGTTCCCCCAACAGATCGGCCGATAACCAGCTATTTGGGAGTGCGGGAGCTTGCTCGCACTCCCAATAGCGCATGTCAGACCAAGTGAATTCCGAACTCGGGCCAGACGGCGGGGTCGAGAGCTTCGTAGCACAGCGGGCAGCCGACCATGCCCGATTCTTTCGCCTTTTCGGTGTTCCAGCCGCAGTGCGGACAGGTGCCAACCTTCTTCTCCCGCTCGAATGATCGAGTCAGCGCCCCAAGCTTTAGAGATGGGTAGGTCTTATCTAGACAAGTGGCACAAAACCGCGAGGTCGCGCTGTTCTCTCGAACCGTGAAACCGGCCTCGGCTCCACATCGGCCGCACGTCAAAACGACGTGCCGATCTTCGTGTGCTCGCGGAAGGCATCCATCAGGATCTGGGTGATCTCGCCGGGCTTACCGCAGCCGATCATCCGGTTGTCGAGGGTGATCATCGGGATGACCTCGGCCGCCGTTCCCGTAAGGAATGCCTCGTCTGCCGCGTGCACGTCATAGGGCGTCAGGAAGCCCTCTTCGACGGTGTAGCCCTTCTCACGCGCGAGCATGATCACGGTGTCCCGCGTGATGCCTTGAAGGATGCCGCTGGAAGGGTGGGGCGTGCGAATGATGCGGTCCTTGATGAGGAAGATGTTGTCGCCCGTGCATTCGGCGACGTAGCCCTGCGCGTTCAACATCAGCCCCTCGCCTGCGCCCTGCCTGTTGGCCTCCTGCTTGGCGAGAATGTTGGCGACATACCGTCCAATCGCTTTGACTCGCGGGTCCAGCGCGTCCGGCGGGATCACGCGAAGGGAAGTGGTGACCACGTTTAAGCCGATCTCGTAGGCATCGGCCGAATAGAGCGACAACGCGTTGACCATGATCATCACGTTTGGCGAACGATTGATGTTCTTGGGATCTAGACCGAGGCCGGTGCCGCGCGTGACGTTCAGGCGGATGTAGCCGTCCTGGATCTGGGCCCGCGCACACACCTCGATAATCGTCTGCTTCAGCTCGGATTGCTTCATCCGCATCTCGAAGCCGAGGTAGGCGATGCCGTGGTAGAGCCGCTTGAGATGCTCGTCGAGCTTGAAGATCTTGCCGTTGTAGATGCGGATCCCCTCGAAGAGACCGTCGCCGTAGAGATGGGCATGGTCCGCTGCGGGAACCACCGCACTCTCCAAAGGCATGATTTCACCGTTCAGCCAGACCAACTTGGGCATGGGCGCAGTTTACACTTTAGGAGATGCAATAAAGAGGGACCTTGACCCTCATAAATTCCCACCTAATGCCGCTTAGGGAATCTCCGATAATCCTAGTAAAGGAACCGGCAATCTACCTGGGCAAGCGACGTCTTGACCAAGTGTAGGTGTGCGCGAGCGCGATGGGTTCCGCGCAATCACGGATGAAACTTGTAATTGGCTTAATTTCTGGCGCAGTTGTCGTTGCTGGTGGCGCTTTCGTTCTCTCTATGAAAGCGGCAGATAAGGTCCGCCGGGATACGTACGTCGGGCCCGTTTACGTCGGCGAAATGTCCATGCCGGCCGCGCGCAATGCGCTCAATACATGGTGGGGAACAGAAAAGGCTCGCCCCATCGTGCTCAAGAGCCCGCACATGGTGACAGCCTTCAAAAGGACGCCAGAGGAGCTGGGCGTGCGGCTCGACGTCGCCGCCTCGCTCAACCAAGTGCCGAGGGGAAGCATTTTCGATGTCTTCGGCGGCCGAAAACCCACGCGCGTCAATCCTGTTGTAGCGGTTGACGGATCCAGGTTCGAGCGGCTGAAAAAGAAGCTCGATGGCGCAACGAAGAAGCCTTCCGAGGCCCGCGTGGCCTATACAGGCGGGAAGATCGTCTTGACTCCGGAAACGTCTAGCGCCGAGGCGGACACGAGCAAACTGGGCCCTCAGCTGGCGAGCGCGGTTCTGGACCACAAGGATGTGGAGATCGCATTCATTCCCGCTCCAAAGCGCATTCCCGATGAAATGCTTGCGGGCATCGACGAAGTCGCGAGCGAATTCACGACCCGGTTTTCAACAGCCAAGAGAACGCGTTGCTCGAACATCAAGCTCGCGTCATCCAAGCTGAACGGAATCATTCTCTTGCCTGGCGAGCGCGTCAGCTTTAACGAGAGCGTTGGCCGAAGAACAGCCAAGAACGGCTTCCAGATCGCCGGTGTCTACAAGAACGGCAAGCACGACGTCGACATCGGCGGCGGCATCTGCCAGGTCAGCTCCACGCTTTATAACGCGGCCCTCTTCGCAGATCTCAAGATCGTGAAGCGGCAGAACCACTCCATGCCGGTGCCCTACGTGCCGGTCGGACAGGATGCGACGGTGGACTACGGATCCATCGATCTTGTGATCGAGAACAACTATGAAAAGCCGATAGCCATCTCTTCCGAGTATCACCCGGGCAGCCTTACGTTTCGAGTGCTCGGCGAGAAAGATCCCGGCCGCGCCGTGAAGATCGAGAGCGATGGCCGAGAGCGCTGGGACGCGGGCACCAAGTTGATCGTCGATCCAACCTTGGCCGCCGGAAAAACTAAGGTTGTCGATAAGGGCGCGTCAGGCCAAGCCATTCAAACCTACCGCGTCGTTTACAAGAACGGCAAAGAGGTCAGGCGGGAGACTCTGGGCAGGAGCTACTACCGTGGCGGCCAGAAGATCATTGCCGTCGGACCGGGCAAGACTCAGACGAGGCGCACGGCTCCGAACTCGGGCATGCGTCTGACGTCATCGAACTCGAATTAGCTGGAACTGGTCGCCCCTATAGACGACCTCGCCCATGCTGCTCAGGTCCTCGATAGCAAGGTAGGGGAAGGACTTCGGCACAGGCGCGACGATGTAGTCGGCCTTGCTGGACTGGAGAAATGCGATCCGCCATTCCGGAGAGGTTGTCTTGCGAAAAAAGTAGTCCAGCATGCTTCGTCTCATTCCGTAGTCCGGCGTCTCGCTCCAGTGCCCCGCGAACGTGTAAACACCGGTGAGCCCGGAAAGGATCGGATTCAAGTCAGGCGGATAAGGCGAGCGAAACAAGTCTGGCAAGTCGGGATCCTGGGATGGACGCCCAGGCATGGCCAACACAACGGTCCTGGCCGTTCTAATTTGATTGAGGCGCCTGACGATCGCCGTGGCATCGATTCCCAAATACACGGGATGGAGCTGGGTGTTCGAGACGTTAAGGCTGGCCAGCCCGAACTCTCGACCCCACCACCTGACAGCGGTGGCTCCGGCCACAACAATCGTCAACACAAGAATAAGGTTGCGGGTGCTGCGGTCCAGCTTTCGCGTAATTGCGCCCACCGCTAACGCGGCAAGGATCGCCCACGGCACGGCTAGTCCCATCGAGAGCTTTCGTTGGAAGAGCGCAGGCAAATACGGCGCGACGGTGCCCAGTAGCGCCCACGATGCGGCGAGATTCCACGCGGTGTTTCCATTGCATACGAGGGCCAGCGTTGCGCAAAGCGCCAGGACCGCTCCGATCCAAACGGGCGCGGACATGAAATAGCCGTCGCCGGGCTGACCAGCGGCGAAAATGAACATGGCCACGAATAGCGTTGCTGCAACCAGAGCGCCGGCCGTTCGCGTGAAGTGCTGCGTCTTCGTAGACCCAGGTCTCGCGACCAACGCTATCAAGCCCAGGACCATCAATCCCACATAGCCAAAGACCACCTGCCGAAAATTGGCGGCATACGTTGGGGTTGCCGCTCTTGCCTGGAAGACCGGATCATGCTGCAGCACGTACATGAACCACGCCGCGGGCGGCAACGCGCCTGCCGCGATCAAGAGCGATCTTGCCAGCCATCTTCCGGTGAGCTGTTTCTGCACTATTGCCGTTACAAGCAGGCCGGCCACGGCAATAGCAATGAGCAGAACATCGTAGCTATGGATGTTCATCAGCAGAAACATCGCGGCCGCGCCGAGAGCCACCCAACGGGAATTCTCGCGTGCAGTCACGAAGGCGAGCAGGGCCACCACGATAAGGCAGAGGCTCACCATGAACAGGCCATTCGTGAGCATGGAAGGGAAGCCGTATCCCTCCGGCTGCCACACGTCTGTCGGCAGCTTCCCCAACATCAGCTCTCGGATGAACGGGAGTACCGGCCGTTTGAACTCGACGCCGAACGTGTGCCAAACCGTAAAGCCGATGCCTGCTCCAAAAACGGCCAGGGACATGGCTAACTTGGTGGTGTAGACATCCGGGCAGATCCGCCGAACCAGCCGGTAGAGCAAGAACACAAAAATGACCGAGAAGGACACCCGAGCCAGGGTCATTGCGGCTGCGATCCCGACGAGCTTTGCGACCCATCCCAGGACAAGAAAATAAAGGTTAATCGTCAGGCCCGGCTGGGGTTCCGTGGTAAATCGATTATCGAACAGGAACCGACCATCCATCGCTTGGCGCATCCACGCCGCGTACACCATGTGGTCGTCCAAGTTGTATTGCATGCCCAGGTAAGTCGATCCGGGCGGCGTCGAACGCCAATTTGCGAGGGTCGGGACAAGAGCGAGAAGGCCGGCCAACACGGCGAGGATGCGGACAAACTTCTGTTCGCTGGCCGCACGACGCTCTGGGTCGAGCGCCTGCGCGGGCGCATTGTCCGCGATCATGGGTTGTGATTATAAAGGATGCTGAAACGCCGTGCGCGGGAAAGCTCGCGCGCACGGCGAAACAACTCAGCTATTTTGAGCGGAGCTGCTCGAAGCCAATCTTCTGGGTTTGAACAGCAAATACAGCCCGAAGAGCAGGAGGCCCCCGCTCACCATGGTCACGCTCGAAAACGACGTTTTCGCGATGCCAGTGGAGCGCGGCTTGCTGCTGTCGTTGATTTGCTGTAGCTCAGCCAGTTCGGGCAGCTTGCCAGTCCAGCGGTAGTTTGTTTGAGCGCCGTTGGCGAGCCGAAAATCGGAAACGTGGTTCCGTGGTTTCAGCACGGTACCAAGGCTCAGCTCTACGGGCGGAACGGTGTCGCGGCTCGTCAAAGTAAGGTCCCATATCGCGGCAAGGCGCTTCTGTTTCCCAAATCTCCGGATGATTCCTTTTGAAGACTCGCCACGTCTTTGCCACTCGTACTTGGCCAGCAAGAGCTCTTCTTTATCGAGCACGAGGTCGCTACGTCCCGAGCTCGCCTTTGCATTGCCGTTGGTGAAGTTGAGAGTGAGCCGCTCCCAATGTGTTGCGTCGACCGCGAGCCGATAGACATCCTGTCGGCCCTCGAGAGTCTTCTTGCTTTGGATCAAGGTCGCGTTGGCCGGCTGGATGTCGGCGAGGAAATACTTATCGCCCAAGGTCCGCAATCCAATTCTCGAATCGCCCGGCCAGATTTCAACGCTTGTTCCTTTGCCTCTAGAGCGAACGGTTACAGCTCCGTCATAAACTTCCTTGCAGACCACGCTTTCCTTCGTTCCCAACAGCGGAGCAAAGTCTTGATAGTAGGTGCGTGGCCCCGCCTTCTCGACGACGACTTGGCCCTGCCGCTCGATCTGGACGGTGCGCGCAAGCGCCGCGATCTTCGCCGCCTTGAGGTTTTCTTTGGTGTATGTGGTTCCGACGCCGGCCATCCGCAGGTGCTCAACCTGGCGCGCGGCGTCCGCGTCAGGATTGACGTTCGGCATCGGCGGCTCCACCAATCGTGCTTGGTACACCCAGCGACTGCCAACGTCCTCGGCGAAGCTCCTGGCACCCGAAAGCGCCAGGAGCATGCCGATCGCAAAGAATCTAAGAGGTGCCGCCGTCATCGCAACGATCACTCGTCAAGCTGACGATCTCCGTGCTGTTGGTGTAGCTGGTGCATCCGCACGAGCTGTTGCATGCCTTGTGATATCTCGTGGCCAGCACGGCGGTGTGGGTGCACTTCCGGCAACTGTCGAGAGGATTGAATTGGCAATAGGCCCGATCCACGTGGTCTTCATAACATTCGCCTGCTGAGCACGGCACCGCCAGACTGCAGCGGTTGGTCGTGAAAACATCCGTGGTATAGGTGCACGTCGACGACCACGTCGTCGTAATCGTGCCATTACAGTTGGAAACAGTTAGAGCGGGCACGGTTGTGAGCCCAATCGTCCCGAGGACTGCAAATACAATTCCGAATAGCTTATTCAACTTGACTCCTCCTTCACTTTGTTTCGT
>JAXDKF010000108.1:0-4089 GCA_034667265.1 Fimbriimonadaceae bacterium | reverse complement strand
ATGCTGGTGACAGTTCGAGTGGGTTAGCCGTGATTTTCCGCATAATCGATCATATCTTCTAAAAGCGGCCGCATTAGGGGATCTACCAGACCAGAGAAGGGAACCGTTAGAGCCTCCGATCTTGATAACCCAAATAGCTGAGCAAATTGGAGATTGCAAACATCTAGGGCCGGGGCGTCCGCATTCTGAATCGCGAGAGCCGAAGTCGAGCGAAGAAAGAACTCGCGATAGACCTCGAGGTTGTCTCCTACACTATCCGGAGCGTCGTTGTGGGCCAGCAGTGTCGCGGCCTTGGCGATGATCTCGGCGCGCGGGCTTCCATCGAACTTTGCTCGAATGCGTTTCCAGAAAGTGCGGACTGTAGCGAGGGCAACTCCAAGTCGGGCGGCTATTTCTTTGTCAGATAAACCTGCCATCGACAGCGTGAGTACACGCTGCTCCCTCGCTGATAAATTGGCTATATCCATTGCCTAGGCCCCGTCTCCACCCATTGCGGAAATACGCACCCTACAGACTCAGTGACTATGCAAAGCGGCTGTATGTTCGTACTTATCTCTGATCCAAGGACGGAAGATCTTATAAAAGCGATGCGGCCGGCAACTCGCGAGGCTACAGTTATTTCTTTGTTGGCAACAGTATTACTTTAGGTACTTTATGCAGACAGCTAACGTAGAGGCCACTACCGCCCGTAGCCGCTTTGCAGCTTCCCGCCGAAGCCCGTGGGGAGATGCCCAAAAGGCCTAGCACCGGGCGCAGAAGTTTGCAATTCTCTCGTATACGCCTTATGCTGGTGAAACAGAATGACTTCTAGCGTGACCGGGCGGATCGAAATCATCCGCGGCGACATCACGCAGCAACGCGTAGACGCCATCGTCAACGCTTCCATTCCCAGCTTGCTGCCGGGAACGGGCGTGTGCCAGGCGATCCACCGGATCGCCGGACACCGCCTTGCCTTCGAGTGCGCGAAGCTGGGAGGCTGCCAGCGAGGCGAAGCCAAGATCACCCACGGCTTTCGGCTTCCGGCCCCTTACGTCATTCACACCGTTGGTCCTGTCTGGAACGGAGGCCGAGAGAACGAGGCGCACATCCTCGCGTCGGCCTACGCGAATTGCCTGAAGCTGGCGTCTCAGCATGCCCTGCGGACGCTCGCTTTCCCCTCTATAAGTACCGGGGTCTATCAATATCCGGTCGACAAGGCCAGCAGGATTGCGATCAAAACCATCTCGGAATATCTCGCCAAAGAACCAAACATTTCAAAAGTGGTGATCGTCTGCTTCTCGGAAGACGTGGAAGCAGAATATAAGGCAGCTCTCGCGGAGATCGCGCCAGGCCACCAGGCAGTCCAGAATAGTCTGGTCTAGGATCGCGCGATCCGCCGTAGAATAAACCCGATGACGCGCACTCGCTTGCTCTGGATAGGTTTGTCGATCTTAAGCATTTCTGCTGTGGGCTGTGGTGGGAATGGCAGCGGGTTCGACACGGGTCCTATTACCGCCGCGAACAACACTTCCCAGGTCGACAACGGACCGGACACCGGCGACCTGGCGATCTTCTTAACCAGCGCCTCGCGCGGCGAATACGACCATGCTTGGGTCCTCGTGAAAAAGGTGGAGCTGAAGCTGGCGACCGGCGGAACCAGGCTCATCTTCGACGATGCCGCTGGAGTTGGCATCGATCTCAGTTCCCTTCGCGATGCCGACGGACAGCAGTACGCGTTCTTGAACAGCATCGATCTTCCCGCCGGCACTTACACAAGCGCGCAGGTCACCTTGGGTCGCGCGCCGATCCTGTTCCGCAAGAATGCGGCGAGCGGAACGCAAGTTGAACTTGCGGGTTTGACTCCCGAGGCGAAGGAAGCTGTGCTGAACGTGCCGTTCGATCCGCCTAAGATGATCGGCACGGGCCACGACGAGCTGGTCCTCGACTTTGATCTAGACCAATGGCACGAGGACAAGGGCAAGCTAACGGCCATCGCTAAGACGTCGTTGGCGCCAGGACTCGAATCCGCCGACCGCGTTCTTCCTGCGCTCGAGCTTGGAAAGGTCGAAAGCGTAAAGGGCGAGGTACCGCAGCAGACGTTCACGCTCAAGAGCGCCAAGACGATGGCGATAGAGGTAAAGACCCTGGCCACGACCTCGCTAGTTGGCGAGCCCTCCCCGGCCGCAGTTAGCAAGGGAGCAACGGTTGAGGTGTCCGGCCTCTACGACGTGAACACTCGGCGGCTCGATGCAAACTCGGTCCGCGTACTAGACGCGAAGTCTCCGACCCTCTCGAAGATCATAGGCGTGGTCTCCGACATCGATGCTAAGACAGGAACTTGGAAGCTGCAGCCGAGTCAAACGCGCGGCTTCCTGCCCGGATCCACTCTCGTGTCGATGACGGTGACCGAAGGCGCAAAGCTTTATGGCGCCAGTGGCTTGGCATTGGGCCGCGAAGAGTTTCTAAAGGGACTTTCTGGAGATGAACAGGTTTCCGTGCTTGCAGACGGAGCTTACGACTCGTCCAAGAACATTTTCACCGCGAGCACCGTTCGATTGCAGGGTGAAAACTCTACTCCAGGCGTCAAGGTAGAAGGCCTGATCTCGGACGCAAAGTCGACCGACCAAACGTTTGGGCTGACCCTCACGGGATATGAAGGCCTCTATTCCAAACCGGGCGCCGTTGCAACCATCGCCATCACGCCGACGACGGTTTTCTTCGATACCGACGGGAAAGAGCTTCCAGGTGAAGGCTTCTTCGCGGCGATCGGCGCGCCGCGGTCGGCGACCGTATCGGGCACGTATGACGCAGCAACAAACCGCGTCCTGGCAGCAAGCGTAAAGCTCGGGCCGATGGTAGAAAAGCCCAAGCCCAAAGCCGCCAAGCGTTAGCTTTTGAGACTGGCTAGCTAAGCAGCATGGGCATGTCGAGTTGCCGGTTGGTCAGCCATTCCAAGCCGTCTTCCTTCACTAGGACCATCTCCTCCAGCCCAAGGTAGCCGCGATTAGGCATGATCACACCGAGCTCCAGCGTGTAAACCTCGTTGGCCTGAATCGGTATGTACGGCGCTCGTCCGTAGCGCTCCCATCGGGGAGCCAACGTCGCGCCGCCATCGTGGGCCACGCGGCCGACCTGATGCCCCAGCGCGTGCAGATACTCGTCATAGCCCTGGCTCACAAGATAGGAACGGGCCGCGACATCCACCTGCCAACCCTCCGCACCGGGCTTGAGCGCCGCCGCACCAGCATCGATCGCGCCGATCACCGCGCGCAACGCGCGATCCACATCTTCCGGGATGTTCTCTTCGCCGGGCGCGGGGACATACCAACATCGCTGCATGTCAGAGGAGTATTCGTCGACCACGATCCCAAGATCCACGTGGAACACTTGGCCGCCCTCCGGCTTGATGTTGTCGGACGGCATGCCGTGCCCGATAGCCGAGTGCGGGCCGCTGTTGACAATCGGATTTCCTGCCTTCTGCCACGCGTATCCAAATCCTTTGCGGTCGATTTCTGCATGCACGGCCCGCTGGATCTCCGCTTCTGTGCGACCGGGGCGGGCGAATTCTCCAATCATCTTGAAGAGGAGATCTGTTTCTTTGATCGCGCCTTTCATGCGCCGCACTTCTTCTGCTGTTTTCTGTGATCTAAGGGCAGAAGCCACGGTCTCGGCGCTCACCAGAGAATTTTCAAATCTCGTGCCTTTCAGATAGTCCTGGAGAAGCAAGAACATGCCGTGGGTGATGCCGTCCGCCTTGTCGTTATCCTTGGAGAAGTTCACGCCGATGCGCTGCTGCTCGCCTTTGGGAACGAGCTCGTCCAGCGTTTGCACAAGGGCTTCTTTGATGCCTTGGACATAGGGCACCACTCGCGTCCAATCGCCGCTGCTCTCAAAAGGCTTCGCGTCGTAATTTCCAACGATCGCGATGCGTTGCCCTTTGTTATCGATCAGGAACGCGCTCAGCCACACGAGCCCGGCGTCGGTCATAAGCGGCAGCACGGTCTCGCCGCCGTTGAAGGTTTCGCGGACAAACGTCAGCCAGACGTGCAGATCGGAGGCGGCGACGAGCTTCGAGGCTTGTTCCAGCTTTTGGCGAGTGAGAGCGGACAT